>JANNVS010000048.1:0-2012 GCA_031414515.1 Sphingobacteriales bacterium
GGTGAGGTTTTTTTATTTACGTCATTGCGAGGCACGAAGCAATCAGTTGAATTGAAAAGAAATAAAATAAAATGCAAAATACTATAACAAATAATCAACTCATAGATAAACTCAGACAAATAGAAAAGTTTGTCGGCAATACACCTTTGTATCCGATTACAAAAATTGGAGTAAAAAAGAAGGTAAAGATTTATGCTAAATTAGAATGGCAGCAAATTTCTAATTCAGTAAAAGCACGCGCAGCCTACAATATTATAAAAGAAGCTGTTTTGAATAATGATATCAATGAATACAAAGGATTGATTGATGCATCGAGCGGAAACACTGCTGTAGCGTATGCTTCAATAGGAGCGAAGTTAGGAATACCGGTTACCTTGTGTGTGCCTGAAAACGCATCGGCAACTAAAAAAAATGCGTTACATGCTCTAGGCGCAACTATTATTTTTACATCTAAATTTGGTGGAACGGATGAAGCACAACAAAAAGCAAAAGAATTAAGTGAGGAAAATCCATTGCAGTATTTTTATACCAATCAATATGCAAATGAAAATAACTGGAAAGCGCATTACAACGGAACTGCGAATGAAATCTGGAATCAAACAAAAGAAAAAATTACACATTTTATTGCAGGCTTAGGAACAACAGGAACATTTATAGGCACCAGTAGAAAATTGAAAGAATTGAATCCAGAAATCAAAACCATTTCTTTGCAACCAAATGCTCCAATGCATGGACTGGAAGGCTGGAAACATTTAGAAAGTGCGATTGTCCCAAAAATATATGATGATACAGTTGCAGATGAAAACTGGTTTGTAGATACTTATGAAGCATTCGAATTAATTAAAGAAGTTGCAAAATACGAAGGACTATTATTGAGTCCGTCTGCAGCAGCAAATTTATTAGGTGCAATACAGTTAACAGAAAAAATTGACGAAGGCGTAATCGTTACTACCTTTGCCGACCATGCAAGTAACTATCCTGAAATTTTAGAAACTATTTTAAAAGTGTTGAATAAAAATGAATACTGTTGAATTATATAGAAGGCCAGAAGCGTGGGATGTCAAAAATCGCCAGCAAAGCGTAGGCAATGCAGTCTAGCGCGATATTTTTGACTTGATTTTTTTGTTTCTTTTTTTATCAAGAAAAAAAGATATTCAAAGAATAATATTATAAAGAGTTGAATAAATAAATGAAATTAATAATACAAAAAAACGCCAGCAAAATAATGCAGCAACATGCCATCGAAATATTTCCCGATGAATGCTGCGGTTTTTTATATGGCAGTGAAAATGAAAACAGAATTATAGAATTAGCAGTTCCGGTAATCAATGCAAAAGACGGCGATAAAAAAAGACGATTTGAAATTTCACCTTTAGATTATATGAAAGCAGAACAATATGCATTGCAAAACAATATAGGTTTATTAGGCGTTTATCATTCACATCCGCAACATCCGGCAATTGCATCAGAACATGATCTAAAACAAGCGATGCCGTATTTTTCGTATGTCATTTTATCAGTAATAGATAAAAAAATAGACGACATCAAAAGCTGGAAACTCAATGAAGAGAATACAATATTTTTAGAAGAAGAAATTTCAAATGAACAATTAACGATTAACAATTAAAATACTTATCACTTATTACTTATAACTTAATACTAACACATGGCACAATTAATCATTCCAACACCACTACGCAAGTACACAGAAAATGCATCAACGTTCAATACAGATAGCATTACGATCGAACAAGCAATAGAGGAACTGACCACAGAATATCCTGACGTGAAACAACATTTATTAGATGCAAACGGCAAGATCAGAAACTTTATAAAAGTGTTTGTTGGTGAAGATGATATCCGTTCACTAGCAGGCGAACAAACAGAATTAAAAGACAATGATGTAGTTAGCATCGTTCCTGCAATTGCCGGTGGCGCTCCTGTCTTTTCGAACGCAGTGAGAAATCTCGCTTCATTGTAGCAAGATTTCTCCTTTCAGTCGAAATGACATT
>JANNVS010000049.1:0-10774 GCA_031414515.1 Sphingobacteriales bacterium
AATTTCGTAGGCTTCAATAAACCAACGCTTCCTTATATCTATTCTTTCAGGTTTTAACCTAACAGACAAAAAATTTTTTTCATGTACCATATCATAAAAATTCTATGATACAGATACCTGTAATTTGTTAACAATATAAAACACACAATAACAATCAGTTAGTGCATTGGTGGAGAATATCGGATTCGAACCGATCGCCTCTTCACTGCCAGCGAAGCGCTCTAGCCAAATGAGCTAATTCCCCAATTTTAAAGAACAGTCACAAATATAAAGAATTATTTTCAAGCTAACTGTTTGATATATAATAACCATTTCCACTTAACACTATTTAGCTATCGTATTTTTAACGAATTATGTTATTTTTGCAGTTTTTGGTATGTACTAAATGATTTTTCTCGACTCAAATATATTTTACTCGCGCTTTCGTACGCATTTTAGATTTGTTTATCTGCATTGCTTTAGATATTTCACTATCAGACGGTTTTTTGTTGGCTTACTATACTTCTTAACTGTTGTTCTAGTTGGTATTATAAATTCTGTAACACGCTTATTAGATGAAATTTTATTTCCAAATTACAAATCATTACCAATCAAACAGCCTGTTTTTATTATTAGTAATCCGAGAAGCGGAACAACCTTTTTGCATCGATTGATGTGTTTAGATGAAGAAAAATTTGTTTATAATTTACTATATCATACTACTTTTCCTTCAATTACACTTTACAGAATGATACAATTCTTTAGCGCAATTGATAATAAAATAGGAAAACCATTACATCGTGTGATGGACTGGATAAACGAAAAAATGTTTGGCGGCTGGGATGATATCCACGCTACCGGTTTTAATAAATCAGAAGAAGATGAAGGTTTGCATTTTATTTCTGGCATTTCGTCGAGTGTTGGTTTAGTAACACCTTTTTTAAAAGAGTTTAAAGAATTGTATATTCCTGATAAATTAGATGAAGACACAAAAGACAATATCAAAAAATATTATAAATCTACCATACAACGCTGGATGTATGCATTAGGAAGCGATAAAATATTTTTGAGTAAAACAGTAATGAGTTCTGGAAGACTGGAAATGCTGCATGAATTATTTCCAGATGTAAAAATTATTTTTTTAATACGAAATCCATATGAGGCAATTCCGTCGTTTACGTCTATGTTTGCTGAACCGTGGACCTTATTGCATCCAGATATAAAAGAAAATTCTGATGAGTATAGAGAATGGGGCGAGTTAGGTATTCAGTATTATAAATATTTTAATGAGCAAAAACAAAATTTCAAAAAAGAAAATTTAATTACCATTGCTTATACTGATTTGGTTTCTAATCCAAAAGATACGGTATTAAAAATATACGATCAACTAAAATTAGAAATCACACCTGCCTTTTTAAAACGATTAGAAAAAGCTACTTCATCTGCAAGAGCATATAAAAGCACACACACCTATTCTTTGGAAACTTATGGTTTTGATAAAGAACATATCTATAACGAACTCCAGTTTATTTTTGACGAGTTTGGTTTTGAGAAGTAGTTTAAATTAATCTATTCAATTAATATTCTGAGTAGTATTTATTATTTGGTAATTTTTACTTTCAGAAATTGTTTTGGAATAACCCTGCGTTGAACTAGTCGTCTTTTCATAGAGTTCGTCATAATTTGCATGCATAGTACCAAACATTCGATCCCATACTGTAGTCCATAAACCGTAATTTTTTACAAAATATTTATGGTGCATATTATGCGCTACAGAAGTATTAAAATATTTACCGAGCCAGTGCTTGTTCATGTTTTTTGGAAAGATTTCAAAGCCGAGATGTCCGTATACATTATAGCCAATCTGAAACAACATATAATACATAATAGCATGGTCATGAACAGGTAATGTAAATGCAATCAACATCACAATTAATGCTTCCATCACGGCTTCTAAAGGATGAAATGCATAAGCAGTCCATGGTGACGGATTAGTAGATTTATGATGAATTAAATGTACATGCTTAAAAATTTTAGGATGATGCATTACACGATGTGTCCAATAAAAATAAGCATCATGCAGAAAAAACATCCAGACAAATGTGAAGCAATAATAAATCATACTGTATTGGTGAATATCGTCGTAGATATTGGTATAAGGTCTTAAGACGGTAAAAGTAATTACACCTATGGTTGCAAATATACACATGGAAATTGCCGAGTAAAATATATCGCGACGATAGTCACTTAGTTTTGGAAAAGCAGCTTGTATTTTTCGATGCAGCATTATATTGCGCAAAACAACATAGAACAAAAAGAAAACTGCACCAGCCGCTAAAAAATAGCGAATGCTTGTATGTAACAATTCTTCTTGCCATTGCTGAAGGATATACTGCCAATTCATATATTAAAGATAAAGAAAGGAAGTTGATTTTGTAAGTTATCTAATTATTTAAACAATGTGTCGAAGACGTTGCCGAGTGTGCCGAAAACTTCTCCAATAATAGATTTTTACTAACTTCATCATATTCCGGTCAGAGACCGGTTGCATTAATACACACGAGTCGTCTTACTTAATACTTCGCGCGAGATTAATAACCATTTTCTATGCAACAATGTTTGTTTCATTTTAAAAAATTGATTTTGAAATAGAATTGTTTAAATAGTACAAGTTCGATAGTATACTATAGTTCGTGTTATATATTTTCAGACTTTGATTACATTATTTACACATTTTGTTTTGTTGAAATAGACGAGTATTATAAGTAATCTAAACAAGTTGAATTCAAATATCTATTTTTTAATTTATGTACGGCTCGTTTACCATTAACGAGTGCAATTTAGAAAGATGGACAACCCGTAAAATCTAAAGCATAATAAAAATTATTCTGTTCTTATTTGATTTTAATATTTAATTTATCTTCAGTAACTAATGCGCAGCAATATCCTAGTGGGTATCTATCAAAAGAGCGTAAGAAGTAATTTAATTTCTCAGTATTCATAAGTCTGCTAATCCACCACCAACCAAAACAATTTTCCTTTTTGCATTTTTTATTCTGACTTATAATACAGTTAATTTCTTGTAGTGAGCCATTCGTCTAATGGTTTTAAGATTAAGTTTACTCCAATAATAAAAAAGGTAGAAATAAATGTTTCTATAAAATAACCTGCTGCTGCCAAACAGCCAACTGCTGAACAACACCATACAGTAACTGCAGTTGTTAATCCATGTACATTAAGACCTTCTTTAAAAATAATACCAGCACATAAGAATCCAATACCAGTTACAACTTGTGCAATTATTCTGGTTACGTCATCATTTCCTTTATCTGTAATAATTATTGATAACAAAACGAATATAGCAGCACCCATCGATACCAGTGTGTTTGTTCTTAATCCTGCAGACTTATGATGCCATTGTCTTTCAAAACCAATTAATAAACCAGCTACTAAAGCGACTAATAAGCGTAATGTAAATTCTGTATTTGTCATCGTTTAACTGCAATCATAATAAAGACAAAAATTGATTGATTATCCAATCTTTTGAAAATGTTTATTTATATAGTTTTAAGTACTTTTTTAATTTGCATATCAGTTTTCTTTACAATTTTTTTTATTGACTTTTTTACTACATTTTGAATTTTTTTTGTCAGTTCAGATTTGTTATCTTTTAATACTTTGTGTTCTGCAGCAATCAGTTTCTCTTTTAACGGTTTCGTTACAATAGATTTTACTACTACTTGTTTTACTGCTTTTTTTACTACTTTCTTTTTCATGATATAATTATTTAATTGTTATTATAGATTCTAAAGTGATTTTGGTTTTTATTGAGTTTGCAAAAGCACATACTTTTTCACTCATTTCAAGCACGCGTTTTGCTTTAGTTTCATTTTGTGTGGAAGGAATAAATAGTGTTGGTTTTAAAACAATTTCCGTTAAAGTAAACTTGCTATCTACCTTTTCTATTTTCCCAACTGCATTGCTTTCAAAACTTATAAATTTTAATTTTGAATTACAGGCAACTAATAAAAAAGTTGACATTAAACTGGAACTGGCTGCAGCAATAGATAAATGTTCAGGCGTCCATTTTTCCATTTTTTCTTTTGGAAATTTCGTTGCCTTTACTATATCAATTTTACTTATAGTAACTGGTGCACTTAGTGTTCCTTGCTTTTCTGAATCCCAAAGTAAATTCACTTCGTAATAATGAGTGTTATTCATTGCGTTTATATTGTTTGAAATATCATGACTTTTTTTTAGTAAATTATTTTTTGAGATTTATTGCTTCTAATAGTAATTTAGTAACTGCCTCTGAAGATGCAGGATTTTGGCCAGTGATTAGTAACCCATCTTGTTTTACATATGATGTCCAGTCATTACCTTTCGTATAAAGAGCACCGTGTTTTTTAAGTTCGTCTTCCAATAAAAATGGAACTACTTTCGTTAGTTTAACCGCTTCTTCTTCGGTATTAGAAAAACTGGTTAACTCTTTTCCTTTAATGAGTGATTCACCATTTTTTGCTTTTGCATTAACTAAAGCAGCTGGTGCATGACACACAAAAGCAATTGGTTTTTGATGATTGTAGAACTCTTCAATTAATTTAATTGAGTATTTATCAATTGCTAAATCCCATAGAGGTCCGTGACCACCTGGATAAAATACAGCATCATAATCATCTTGCTTTACATCACTTAGTTTTAAAGAATACGCCACTTTATCAATGAGTATATTGTCTTTATAGAATCTTTTAGTTGAAGGTGTTTGAGCATCTGCTAATTCACTTTTGGGATCAACTGGTGGCTGACCACCTTTTGGAGATGCAATGGTTATATCTGCGCCAGCATCTGCTAAAACATAATAAGGTGTTGCAAATTCTTCTATCCAAAACCCAGTCTTTTCTCCAGTATTTCCTAATTCGCTATGCGATGTTATTACGATTAATATTTTCATTTTATTTTATTTATAGTTATTTTTCTAGCATTTCAGTTTTTTAAAATATTCTATTAGTCGTTCGTTATTTTTTGCTTCATTTAAAGTTCTAAACGTTCCGAGATTTCTTCGCTTATTTGTGATTGGATTTATTTTTTTTGAGTAAATTCTATAATCACCCGTTTTTAATTTTCTTATCATTTTGTAAAATTTTTGAGTGATAGGTAAGCTTAATTCAAAATATGGTTTATACTTACAATAATCTCATTTCTTCGTCCAAATAATTGATATGGTGGATTGTATCCTAAAAATCGAAAGTGTCCATAGTAAGAAATTGAATTTGCTTTTAACGCACTTTCCAGTTTCTCTTTATTTTCTTTAATTTTTTTATCAGAAGCAAAACCACCGAAACTTATGGCGGCAACATATTCATCAGTAGTAGTTTGAATTTTCACTTCTGAATTGTTTGGTAGAGGTAAGTTATCTTTATTATATTCAGCAGGCATAACAAAACTCATTGTTGAAATAGAATCAGTTATATCCATATGCACTGGTGAGGTCATTGCTATTTTTTGTTTGCTGCTATTTCCTCCAAATATATACCCAGCTAATTTGCTAAAACCAGAACTACCTAATTCTTTATATGATTTAGCGGAAGATGTAATAGTTGCCAAAGTTGTAGCAGGATAGAATCGTATTTCGAAATCATCTTCAATATGAACTACTTTGTATGCTTGTGTTTCTGAATTATCTAATGCCATAGATGTGTATGTTTGAAATACGATAAATAAAACAATTAATATGCTTATTAGAATTAGAGCTATTTTCATTTTCAGTTTAAATTTGTTTTGTTATTTTCAATTGGCTCAAATCAAATCCCTTTTCATTTAATCTAATTAAAATGCTATTGTAAACAGCTTCTTCAAGCATTGACTTTCTTGAAAGTATCCATAAGTATTTTTTGTTGGGATTACTCACTACTGCATAACTATAATCATCTGCCAAATCAATTATCCAGTATTTACCTTTGAAGGGCCAAAAGAATTGCACTTTTAATTTTGAATTGCCGCTATTTTCAGCTGCAAATACTTTACCTTTAATGTAGGATTGTTTTCCGTTTATACTATCCTTATTACATCTATTTTCAACAATAATATAGTCTTTGTCGGTTAGCGTGTATTCAGCAGTAGTACAATTACAACCTTTTTGAAATCTTTGCGGAAATGATGCAATCTCATACCACTTTCCTGCATATTTTTTCAAATCAACATATGGAACGGTTTGCAGTGTTTGAGACATGGAAGTTGCTGTTTGCATTGAGAATATGAGAGATAAAATGAAATAATATTTTTTCATGATGTGATAATTTAAATAAAAGTATATTTAGAGTCAACTGACAATTCATTCTTTATATTTAGAAACAAAAATACTTCTAAGGATAAAATTGAACCTAATTTTATATAAAACATTACACAATTATAGAAAAGTGTTACATTTCTAACACATTATCTATGTTGGGTAGCAGTGAAGTTGTCATGTATATTGTAGCGAGGTTGGGTAAAATTAAATCTCTAAGGATTTAGACAAATTCTACAACAAAGAATTGGATTATGGGTTAGATTCAAGGACTTTTAATCTTGCTAGGAGTTGGCGTTTTTTTATTCCGATGTTAGTAATTAAATTTATCGGTATCACATGTGTCTAACCATTATCGTTATTTTAATATATAGCTATAATACTAAACATATACAACATACTTTGATTGGATTTGTTACTTTTTTTGAATACAAAGTTATATTAAATGAAATTCTTATCTCACCACTTTAATCACCAACTCTTTTAATAAGTCTGCGTTGGTATTATTTCCTGTTGCGTATAAACCTTTGGCTTTAGCGTCGTATTCGCAAATTAAGTGCAAAATTTCCTGTGTTTTTTGTGGTGTATAAAAACGTGTGCCGTTGCTTACATCTGCAGGTATCCAGCCAATGATGGCTTTTGCAGCATTTACATCATTTAGCTGGTGTACTACAAATAACTTACTGAAATGGCTGTACATATATGCTAAAATCGCAATGATTGGTCCTGCTTTCGGATTTTTCTCAAAGTATAATACCATTTTCATCGCTTTTGAAAAATCTCTTTTGATAATGGCATTATTAAATTCCGTAATGTTATACTCTTTTGAAATGCCAATATATTTTTCAATAATTTCTGCGGTAATTTCAGTGTTGTCGCCTAGCATCACTGACAGTTTATCTATCTCGTTTGAAATGCGCGATAAATCGTTTCCCAAATTTTCTGCGAGCACTTTTGATGCATCAGAATTGATGGAAAAATTTTTCTTTTTCACATAACCAACAATCCAATTTGGCAACACATCGTCTGCAATTTTCTTAGATTCAAAATAAACAGAATTCTTTTCTATGATTTTTGCAATCTTAGTACGTTTGTCTAAAGTTTTATTTTTGTGTGCGAAAACTAAAATGGTACTAGCTACCGGATTTTCTACATACTTTTCAAACGTTTCCCAGTCTTTCACTTTAAATTCTTGTGCTTCGCGCACCACTACTACTCTTTTTTCTGCAAATGTTGGATATTGTTTAGCATCGTTCAGCACACTCATCGGGTCGGCATCTTTGCCATAAAACATCGAGTAATTAAAATCTTTTTCGTGTGGCTCTAATGCATTATCTGAAATAAATCCTTCTATCAAATCTATATAATAGGATTCTTCGCCACAAAGAAAATAGACTGGCTCAAACTTTTTAGTTTGTAAATTTTTCCATATAGTTTCGAGTGTAGATGCCAAGATGATTAACGATTAACGATGCACAATGTACGATTAATCGAAAAAAAAATATTAAAATCCATATTAAAGAACTCAACATGAATTTTCAATTGTTAATCGTTCATCAACTACTTTTCATTTAAAATCGCCATGATGTCTTTTTGCATTTTTTGTGCAATGGCATTTGCGGTTTGTTCTGTTGAACTTTCAGCATATATACGAATAATTGGTTCTGTATTTGAACCACGAATATGCACCCAATCTTGATCAATTTCTATTCTTAAACCATCTATGTTATTTTGAGGATATTGATCATATTTCTTAGCTATTTTTTGAATAATATCTAACAAATTCATGCCTTCTTCTAATTGGATCTTATATTTTGCAATCACATAATTAGGATATTGAGCTCTTAAGGAATGCATGCTTTTATTGGAAGTTGCTAAGTGCGATAAAAACAAGGCTATGCCTAGTAACGCATCTCTACCATAATGTAATTCTGGTAAAATAATTCCTCCATTTCCTTCGCCACCAATTACTGCGTCTGTTTCTTTCATTTTCTCCACTACATTCACCTCACCTACTGCAGATGCGGCATATTGTACGCCATGTTTTTCACTGATATCTCGTAAAGCTTTTGTAGAAGACAAATTGGAAACGGTATTTCCTTTTTTATAAGTTAAAACGTAATCCGCAACTGCTACTAAAGTAAACTCTTCGCCAAAAGCAGCGCCTTGCTCATCAATAAAAGCTAACCTATCTACATCAGGATCAACAGCAATCCCTATATCTGCATTTTGCTGTTTTACTTCTGCTGAAAGTGCAGATAAATTTTCTGGTAATGGTTCTGGATTGTGTGCAAATTTTCCAGTTGGTTCACAATATAGTTCATGTATAATTTCTACACCTAATGCTCTTAATAATTTTGGTACGGCAATACCACCTACACTGTTTACGGCGTCTACTACTACTTTAAACTTTATGGCCTTAATAGCTTCCAGGTTTACGTATGGTATTTCCAATATTTTTTCAATATGATAATCCAAATAATCTTTATAGGTTACTTGTCCTAATTTATCTACTTCTGCAAAATCAAATTTTCCAGAATGCGCTCGTTTCAATACTTCTTGTCCAACTTTTTCAGAAATAAATTCGCCTTTATTATTTAATAATTTTAAAGCGTTCCATTGTTTTGGATTGTGTGAAGCAGTAATGATAATTCCGCCATCAGCTTCTTCTGCTGTAACAGCCATTTCAACAGTTGGTGTAGTTGCTAAACCAATATCTATTACATCTAATCCAATACTAATTAAATTTCCGATTACGATGTGATGCACCATTTCGCCTGAAATTCTTGCATCTCTACCGACTACTATTTTTTTAGCATCATTTATTTTTAGAATGTTTCCGAATGCCAAGGTAAACTTTGCAATATCAATAGGTGTAAGTGCATCACCTGATTTTCCACCAATTGTGCCACGGATACCTGATATAGATTTTATTAACGTCAATTTATAATAAATTTAGAGATGCAAATGTATATATTAAAGAGACAGTAACTGAAACTAAAGATAATAACAGTTGTTAAAATAACATTTAGGTAAGAAAGAAGTATAGAAAGAATAATCTATTATTTGCTTTTTAACCAAGCATAATCTTTGGAATTAACTATGTATTTGTTACTTACTAGTTCATAAAGTCCAAATAAAATAAATACAAAGAATAAATCTCCAATGACACTGTATTTAAAAAATGGAATCGCCATAATGAAACAGCTAGTCAATCCTGAGAAATCAAAACTATACATACTACCGAATAACCATACACCAGTATTTGTTATTACAAAAAATAATGTAGAGGATATCAAAGTAAGTCCTGTCGTTTTTACAATATTTATTTTTTTGCTATTTAAGAATCTTCCTAATAAAATAATCAAGAGTATTGTACCATAGGTAAACAATATTGTATTATGAAATAAACTATAATTATTCAAGTATGCTAAAATAGCATCACTAATAAAAAATGATAATACAGGAATAATAATTGCCCATATTTTATCTTTAAATTTTGCACCAGCAAATAATGCAATAGCAATCATAGGTGTAAAATTGAATAAATTAAGTTGGTTAGATATGATTCTAAAAATTACAGCTAAAACTATTAAACCTGTAATTAACCAAAAACTGTTGTTTAATCTTGATTTTTCCATAATACAAATATACAATAAAATTAGAATAATCTAGAAATCATTTTCCAAAATAGTTGACATATTTCGTTCAGTTAAGGCAGAAATAGTCATAGCCGGATTGGAGCCAGCACAACTACCTGGCAATAAAGCACCATCTATAACATATATTTTTTTATGATTCTTTACTCTACCATAAAAATCTGTTGCTTTGCCAATTACCATACCACCACAAGGATGTGCAGTAGTATCAGATTTTGGAACTTCACCAATAATAGTACTATTGGTACCACCGTTTACCTGATTTATTTTTTTGACGGATTCCAAAAATGCCTTATTGATTGTTTTTTGATACGATTGACTCGAATGCGGATAGTCTAAGGTTAGTTTATCTGTTTTTTCGGTGTAGGTAAATGTGCCGAAATTCTTGACAATACCAATTGCAAAATAACTCAAACAATCACATTCAAAACCTAGTGGAAATGCCAAATGTTCTATAAATATTGGTGCAATTGGATTATTGAAATCTGGTGTAGAATAGTTTGGTGGAAAAGCCTGGTCTTTTCCAGATGGTGCAGCTAAAGACTGACGTAAGATAAATGAACTACCATTGTGACCCCAACCCTTTCCTACTTCATCATTCAAATTTGGTAAGGTGTTTTTTGCTTTTGCTTTTGTCATTAATTTTGATGTATTAATAGAACCTGAAGCCATAAATAAATATTCAGTTTCGTATTTTACTATTTTTGTAGTTCTACCTTGTTCATCAATTTCATTTACATATACAATATAATTATCATCACAATTTTTGGCAATATCTGTTACCATAGATTGCGTTTTAATTTCTAATTTACCTGTGTCTTGTGCCCATTTTAAATAATTAAATTCTGCA
>JANNVS010000050.1:0-8298 GCA_031414515.1 Sphingobacteriales bacterium
CGTATACTTTCCATTGTCGTAGGCTACATCATTGGCATCCCAACCAAAGACAACATCACAAAAAGTAGTTTGACCCTCTGAGAAGGAAAGAAATTTTTCGGCTGAAATGTATTTGCCCCGTAAGATTCCATCAATATCTACGTAAGCAATCTTTACTTTCCCGGAAGGGTGACTTTTTACGTACTTAAAAATTTCTTGGGTACTCATGGCTTTGTAGCATTTCGTGAATTCCAGACTTTAAAGATGCCATAACTTAGTCCAATAATCAAAAAATATAGGCTTGCCAATTTCAAATTAAAAATAGCCATTGCCACAAAAGAAAAGGAGGCAATCGTTAGGGCTACGAATGGAAAAATCGGATACAAAGGCACCCGAAACGGTCTCACCAGATGAGGTTCCTTCTTACGTAGTCGTACTAAAGATAACATAGAGATAATATATAGTGTCAATGCGCCAAATACAGCAATGGTGATAATCTCACCTGTCTTACCCGTAAACAATGCTAATACACCCAACCCCATATTGACTAGCAACGCATTGGCTGGTGTTTTAAACTTTGGATGTACTTCAGAAAATTTCTTTGGCAACAAACCATCACGACTCATACTCATCCATATGCGTGGTTGCCCTATAGTGAATACCAGTAATACACTTGCTGTAGCAATTAATGCGCTAAATGCAATTAAACCACCTATCCAATTCAGACCAACTTCTCTGAAAGCGGTTGCTAAAAAGGCTTCCGTATTTAATTTTGAATAATGCACCATGCCAGTAAGAACCAAAGCTACAGATACGTATAAGACGGTAGATATTATTAAAGAATAAATCATACCACGTGGTAAATCACGCTGTGGATTCTTACATTCTTCAGCAGTTGTTGAAATAGCATCAAACCCTATATAAGCAAAAAACACTGCAGACACACCACTTATTACACCACTTACTCCATTAGGTGCAAATGGTGACCAGTTTCCTGGAACTACATAAAACGCACCTATAGCAATTACAATAAGAATTACGATAACTTTAAATAAAACCATTCCATTGGCAAAGTTTTTAGATTCTTTAATGCCAATATATACAACAGCTGTAATAAAAATAGTTATCAAAAATGCAGGAATATTAATAATAAAAGGAATTCCAAAAAGCTTTGGTGCCGAAGCCCACAATTCAGGAATATTATTTTTTGCCTCCAGAAAACTTGTGGTTAAATATTTAGGTAAATCAATACCAAGACCTTGTAAGAAATTCGTAAAATTTCCACTCCACGAAATCGCAACCGCAATATTTCCGATAGCATATTCCAACAATAAATCCCATCCAATTATCCATGCAATTAATTCACCAAATACAGCATACGAATATGTATACGCACTTCCAGCTATAGGAATACGCGAAGCAAACTCTGCATAACACAATGCAGAAAACCCACAAGCTATTGCGATTCCAATAAATAATATAGAGACGGCTGGACCACCATCAAAACAAGCTTTACCAATAGTAGAAAAAACACCAGCACCAATAATGGCAGCAATTCCTAACGCAGTTAAATCTTTAACACCTAAATTTCTGTTTAACCCTTCTGCGTTTCCGTGTGATTCTATAATGTCAGGATGTTGGTCTACTTCTTTTAAAATAGATTCTATTGATTTGGTACGAAACAAATTTTTCCATGTCATACTGTAATGGTTTGATTATAAAGATAGGAAAATAATTGACGAAGTATTATGAACAATTCTTCAATTTTGAAATATAAATAAAGAGTTGTTAAACAAGTATTGAGCAACTAAATTATAGTAAATCACCAATATAAATTATCAATTAGAAAGCATCAATCTGCTAATTCCACTTGTGTCAGTCAAAGATTTTATAAAAGAAATAATATCTTTTTTATCTTGTTTAGTTAGATTTAATTTATCGGATACCAATGTTTGATTTGGGATATTTAACCCTAATCCTGCGCCACCACCACGATTATAAAATTCTATAACTTCATCTAATGTTTTAAATCCACCATTATGCATATACGGTGCAGTTAGTTCTGAATTTCTTATGGTAGATGTTTTCATTGAAAATTTAAACTGGTCTATTTCAAAATTTTTAAATCGCCCAATATCATCATCTAATATTGGATGAATAGTATCAAATGATTTTGTAACGCCTATTACTTCAGATTCTGACGTGCCGTAAAATGGTGGAACTGTTCCAAAAAATGTGGGTGCAAAATGACAAGCTCCACATTGTGCTTTACCCATAAATAAATTAAACCCACGTTTAACCGATACGTCAATGTTTGAAATTTGGCCACGCATGTATTTATCAAATGGAGAATTTAATTGAACAAATTGGCGCTCAAAATCAGCTATACAGGTATTGACTCCATAAATAGAAATGGCATCATTTTTATACTCAGGAAAAGCATCTGAAAACAAACGAGTATAAGTGGTATCTGCTTTAAGTCTTGCTAAAACACCATCATAAGAATGATTATATTCTTTTGGATTAATCACAACATGATCCACTTGTGTTTCTAATGAAGTAGCCGAGAAGTCATAAAAATAAGCAGCTTGTAATGCAGCATTTAAAATAGTTGGTGTATTTCGCTTTTGAAATTCACCAGTAATATTTGAAATAGCAGTAGGTAATTTATCTGTAAAAAAATTTCCAGGCTGATGACAAGTAGCACAACTCATACTTCCATCAGATGACAATCGTTTATCAAAAAACAATTTCTTTCCTAATGAAGTATATAGCGGATTATTTTTATAGTATTTATCTTGTGCATAAAATTTTGGATTTAAAAAATTAATATCATAGATAGTTTTTGAAGTTAGGTTTACAACTCTGAATAATTGTGCTGATTCTTCTAAAAACGCAATTGCTAAAGATTGCTGTAAGAAAGAAATACTCTTTGTAATAGGTAAAAGATAATTTTTAATAAAGACTAATCTGTCAAGAGAATTAAAATTTTTACTACTGAGGTAAGTAATAGCTGTTTGAATGTTAGTTTTTAATACTGCAACTTCTGTTAAGTTTTTTTCGTCTTTGTAGAAAGAAAATATAGCGTTAAACGTCTTCAAGGAAGCAATCATTTCTTCTATATTATTCCTTACATCTGGTGAATCAAAAGAGACCAAACTCAATGTTTCTATTCTGATAAAATGAAACCGGATTGCTTCAAAAATATAGGTATCACGCAATTCTGCATTTTTTAATAATAAATAAAAAGCAAGCGTTCTATACTTTAATTGTTTGGTTAGATAGATTACTCTATCATAGTCCAAACTATCATTAAACAATTCACTTTCTATAACTTGCAATCCTTCAGGTTTTGCATTTGGATCAAACCCATCATCCATTTCTATAGCGTTCGCACCATTAAAAAAAGGATGCCGATTGTTATCTAAATATTCAACTATAAATTCAAACCGTTTAAAGGCAGTTCTTGTTTTATTAAACCGTTTTAGCAATGATTTCTTATCAGCATGTTGCTCTCCAAGTGTTTGAAATGTATCTAGTTCAGCCTGTAGTAATTTTATATTTTCTAAACAAATAAATTTTGTTTGTGCTAAAGGCGATTTCTTTTCTGTAAATGCTGAAGTGGTGATTCCAACTAAAATAAGTAAAATCAAACCCAGTATAAATTTTGATTTATTGTCTTGAAGTGATGTAAGTAATCTGGTAAACATAAATTAATCGTTTACTAAGATAAATAATAATGCCGTGATAAGATATGCATAGAAAGAAATTGTACTTATTTTTTTTACAACATTACATTATTATCTTTGTTCTTCATTTATGAAAAATAGATATAGTCCATTTTGGATGTTTCTTCCAGCTATTGTTATCATTGTAATAGACATTTACGTATTTCAAGCTGTAAGAAGTTCCTTCTCAGATTCAAAGTCATCGACACAACGAATTGCATATTTCTTATATTGGTTTTTGTCTTCTTTTACCTACATAGCCTTTCTTATATTATATTTTAAAGGCTACACCAATTGGCATGGCTGGAGTAAAAATATAGTCGTTGGATTAGCACAGGCAGTATTCATCGCAAAAATTTTAGTATTACCATTTTTATTAATCGATGATTTATTTCGTTTATTCAGATGGGTTTTCAGTTTTTTTGGTGCATCATCAGAAGAAATACAACCAAACGGAATTTCTCGTTTGCAATTTTTAAGCAGAATGGGTTTAGCTGTTGGTTCAGTTACATTTGGAGCATTTCTATATGGAATTATTCGTGGCGCGTTTAACTATCAAATTATACGAATAAAATTACCTATCAGAAACTTACCAAATGAATGGCTTGGCTTAAAAATTGTTCAAATCTCTGATTTACATTTAGGCAGCTTTGCAGATTCAACTCCTGTTCAGAAAATTGTTGACTTGATTAATGCAGAAGATGCAGATATTGTATTCTTTACAGGTGATTTGGTAAATTATTCATCGAAGGAATTAAAACCATATGTCGAAATTCTTAAAACTATAAGATCAAAAACCAAAGTATATTCTATTTTAGGTAATCACGATTATGGAACCTATTTGCAATGGAATTCAGAAAAAGAAATGCAGGACAATTTTCAACATCTTTTAGATATTCAGAGAAATGAATTGGGCTGGGATTTATTGATGGATGAGCATAGAATTTTAGAAAGGAATGGTAAAAAATTAGCCATCATTGGAGTTCAATACATTGGTCATTCATTAAAATTTGGCAAATTTGGTGATTTACAAAAAGCATATTCAGGAGCTGAAGATGCAGATATACAATTGTTATTATCTCATGATCCTTCACATTGGGACCACGAAGTATCTCAAAAAAATGCATTTAGTAAAATACATGTCACATTTGCTGGACATACACATGGATTTCAATTTGGCATTGAAATTCCAAAATTAGGTTTAAAATGGAGTCCATCTCAGTATGTGTATCCACATTGGGCTGGTTTATATGAAATTAACAACCAATATCTCTATGTAAACAGAGGCGCTGGATTTTTAGGATATCCAGGACGCTTAGGTATTTCACCTGAAGTAACAGTCTTTAAATTAGTCAATATATAAAAAGCAAACTATTATATAGTCAGTTCTTTTAATTCTTATTTAAAAGTAATATTATCCATTTTAAAAGTAACTTCATTTTTAGCTGTTACAAAATCTCCATTATCTTTATATAAACTAAGATAAGCGTCTTTTCCTATATTCAATTCAGTAAATGTCATTATTGTACAGGTGTTATCTTTACCATAAGTCACTGTCAGTAACGTCTTCTTTTCAATACTTGATAAATATTGATTTTTTGATATTTCTTTCCATCTCATTTTTTTATCATTAACTATAACATCAAATTGTTTTTTTGAACATTGATCACAATTTGGCACAATAATCTGGTCAAAATCACATTTTTTCATTTTACTGTTAAAAGTCAACTTTCTTATAATTTTTTCAGGTCCACTAACAGTAAGTATTAGTGTATCATTTACCTTGTAAGAATTAAATGTATATCCGCTGGCAATATTATCAATATCTGATGCTACCTTTTCTAGATGCTTTAAGGCATTGATCTCTTCTCCAAAGCCAACAAAAGAAAACTCTACTTGTGCATTAGTAAAATTGGATATTGTTAGAAGGCTTAATAAATAAATTATTTTTTTCATAATAATTAAATTTAGGTTGACAAATAAAAAAAATTAGAAGCCGCCATAAATAGCTGGCTTCTAATTTGACAGGAGAAATCTTTATTTCTAAGTTGCAGTCAGGGAATTTATGCTCTTAGGTCTCTGTGTCTGTCGGGTTTTAAGTTTTAGAACGATAGTGGGTTTTTATGTTCCTAGACTTAGTGTCTTTCGAGTTTTTAATGTTTCCAGGTCTATAGTTGGGTTTTTATGTTCCTAGAATTCAAGGTTGGGTTCTTATGTTTCTAAACTTTAGGTTGGGTTTAAATATTTCTATCGATTTTAGTTTCTTCCAACACCGTCTTCTGTGATTATCAATTGCTTATAAGTCATTTGTCTGATAAACTCTTCATTACAGTTTTGGTTAGTTTGTTTAGCAAATTCTATTTGTTGCTTAACGATGTCTTTGATAATTTTTCTTAACTTGTTCATGTTGGGTACTTTTTTGTTGTTATAAAATGTTGTTATTGTTTGTTGTTGTTTTAATTTCTAATGTAAAGGTACACGCACATTACCTCAGTACAAATGGCATATTCCTAAATATTGTGACATTCTTATTTCCACCATTGTGGAAATTTAGTATCTATTCCACAGACTATTTAAGTTAATATTATAGTTAATTTATAATAAAGAAATGTCATGGATAACTTAAAAGAGCTTGTAAATATTATTAATAAACGTAAACTCAGTCAAATTGAAGTCTTTGATAAATCATTAATTAGTAGAAAAGACACTTTGTTTGCCAAATTTTATAATGGTATAGCTGATGGTGAAATAGAATCAGATGAAGAAGCTGTATTATATATATATGGTTCTGAGAAAGAAGCAACCAATTACAGAAAATTAAAATCACGTTTTAAAGAAAGACTCTTAAATACGCTATATTTTATTGACATAAACCATGCATCAGAAATGGATAATAGCAAGAAAGCTTATTTCGATTGTATGAACAGATTGTATTTAAGCAATATATTATTGAGATATGCTGAAAACAGGAATGCATCCATTCAATTAATAACAGATAGTTATTCAACAGCAAAAAAAAATAATTTCTTTGATATCCTGAAAGAGTACTCGTATAAACTTTTAGTACATTATGGACATACCGGTGATGAAAAAAAATATAAAGAAGAATATAATTCATATCTGCTTTATTATAATGAATACGAACTAGAACAAAAAGCACAACTCATTTATACAAAAGTATTAATGACTACACATTACACTA
The DNA here is from genome assembly GCA_031414515.1 of Sphingobacteriales bacterium. Taxonomy (GTDB): domain Bacteria; phylum Bacteroidota; class Bacteroidia; order Chitinophagales; family JADIYW01; genus JADJSS01. Next base: position 6,910 of record JANNVS010000050.1, read on the forward strand.
AAAAAAATCAGGAACAAAAAGAAAAAGAAGTAAAGCAATGTACCGAAGAAATCAAGAAAATAATAGGTGAATCAAAATCATTGGTCGTTTATTTTATTTATATACGAACTTTACTTTTCTATTATGAAATATCAGGCGATAACAATAAAATAAATGAAACCTGTGATCTTTACTTATCAAATTATAAAAATTACTACACCTCTATTTTATCTGAAAATTATTTGAATACCATTTATATCTACAAATTAAAATCCTTGTTTGAATTAAGAAATACAACTGAGGCCTTGACATTAATTGAAAATATTCTTCCTGCATCAAAAGGTGCAAGCTTTTTAGCAGTCAAAGAATTTGAAATGAAAATACTGCTGAATAACAAACAAACTGAAAAAGCAAAAGAGGCTTTACAACAAATACTTTCAAACCCAAATTATAAAAATGCAAATGCTGCTTTAAAAGAAAGATGGTTTATTTATAATGCCTATCTAGAATTTATGGAAAATTACTTAAAAGATGGAAATTATAAATTTAGCCTTTCCAAGTTTTCAAATGATATTCCTAATGCTACACAGGACAAGTCTGGATTTAATTTAGCTGCAAGGATCTTATCTATATTATTTTATATTGGTCGAAATGATTTAGACAATGCGATGCAGCATATTGATGCATTACGAGTTTATCAGTCACGTTACCTGAAAGATGAAAGCAATACCAGAAGCAATCTCTTCTTAAAACTACTTTCAATAATGGAAAAAAAGAGTTTCAATTATAAAGAATTAAAACAACTAAAAGAATATATTACACTAAAAGAAAACTATACGCTACAAATCATGCATGAAAGTGAAATCATTATTTATGATGCACTTTGGGAAATAATATTGGATATTCTTAAAAAAAATGATTCAAAACTAATTGGTATCATAAAATAAAAAACGGGTAAGCATTGCGCCAACCCGTCAGACCCTAAAGTCTAGAAACATAAAAACCCTATGACAAAACTAGTAACCTGCTTTTCATTCTCCAAACAATTTTCACTTTTTTTTTGAAGGCTACATACTAATTTATGTTAAGTGTGTGGATAAACCTATGTATGTGCTGTAATTAAGCAAAGCAAATCATGTGACTGATTTATAGATAATAAATTGATAATTAGTATAATTTAGAATTAATATAACCAAATCAATGAAAAGCGAATTGATTCATCATGGTAAATAAATCATCTTTAAAATTTGTCGCTTGCTTGGGTAAATACTTATATATTTTGCAATCTTCATCGACTGCAATATTTCTAAGTTGTAAATGCTGATTAATAAATTGCATCTCTAGTTCTGGAATCAAGTCTTTAAATGTTAATGCAATTTCCATAATAGACATATTAAAATCTACCATATT
>JANNVS010000051.1:0-30322 GCA_031414515.1 Sphingobacteriales bacterium
TTGATGTTGATACGTTTAATACATCAGTAACCAACAAACCTACAAATTGGTCGGCTGTTTGTCCTAATGCATTCGTTGTATAAACACCACCGTTTAATGCTAAAAGACGATTTTTAAATTTAGTTGTAAATCTCGATGCCATTTGTGTTGGCGTCGATGTGTTGAATGAATCTTTTGCTGCTGCATCTACAAATACTGTATTAATGGCAGGTCTTGCCATTTGATCGGCTTGTTGGTAATAATCAACTGTTGCGTCTGGTGTTTCAGTTTTATTACATGCTGCAGCAAACATACCTGCGCCGATTATAATTGCTATTATTTTTATTCTTGTTTTCATTTTATTATAAATTTAGGAGTGATGATTATATTTTTTTCTTAGTTTCTAACCAAACATTAAGAGTTCCTGTACCACCTAACAATGATTTAGGAACTTCAACAACAGTACTTAACACATTTGTACCTGCAAATGAATCTGCACCAGGATTGTTAAAACCAGAAGCCGTACCTGCAATAATTTTTTTGAACTGTGTAAGGTCAAAGAAAAACGGATCGTCTCTTGTACCAGCAAATACTTTAATGCCTGTAGAACCTGTAGCAACTACTGGCGTGCCTGCACCATAGGCAGTTACAGCAACTTCTGCAGTTACGCTACCTTCTAATTTGCTTTTAGTACCAGCTAACGAAGGTGCAATCGGTCCATAAACTTTCATTTTGTTTGATGTGGCGTCGTATTTACATTGAATAACAAGATCTTCCACTTTGTCGTTGTTATTATCAATGTTAAATTCCAACACGGTGTTTGCATCAAACATGGCTGTGGCGCTGGAGCCAGGACTTAATAAACCTTGTGAGTTGGCAACAAATACCAAATTATTGGCATCTGAACCTTTAAATACATACACATCGGTAATGTCTGTTGGTTGATTTGTAATCGTAGGTGAATCTACGTGATCGGCTGCATAAAGTAAGCCGCCTGTGGCAACTGCTAAAGCAATTATCGTTGCCGGCAAAATTCTTTTTCGTTTCATTTTAATTTTTTTTGATGTGAGTAATTAATTTATTTTGATAGCATTTTTGAGCTATATCTACACTTACGAGAAAAGATTTCTTTTGGATTTAGAAACACGAACTATTTTTATTTTCTTTAAAAAATTCGGGCTTGTTTTATATCTATTCTGTGGAATTCTGCATCTTAATTTGTGAAAGCAATGTGAACAAAAGTTAACATTTGCAATTTTGTTGCAATAAAAATTTAATTTTTTCGTTTCAAATAATTGAATAAATAAAAAAATAGTATATTTTTATGTGCGTAAAAAAAATTAAACATTAAATCAACATCATTTTAAACTTAAATTGACAATCATGGCTCAAGGAAAAACAACAAACACAGTAAAAAACGGTTTAAAATTACCACCTTTCGTTGTAATAATCGTCGCATTAATAGTAGCAGAGTTAATCTTTCACTTCGTATTTGGATCAACTTCTAACTTTAAAGATGCAACCAGAAAAGAAGTATTACCTGGAAATTATATGGGATTAATTTATCACGGTGGTTTTATTGTACCTTTCTTAATGTGTATGTTTATTGTACTAGTTACATTTACTATAGAGAGAACATTGACTATTAATAAAGCTCATGGTAATGGTTCAATTGAAGCATTTTTACAAAACATAAAAAACAAATTATCTACACATGATATAAATGGCGCATTAGCAGAATGCAACAAACAAAAAGGTTCAGTAGCCAATGTTGTACAAGCTGGATTGCAAAAGTATGCTGAGATGGAAAAGAATGCTGAATTAAGCGGTGAACAAAAAATATTAAATATCCAAAAAGAAGTAGAAGAATCAACTTCTTTAGAATTGCCTGCGTTAGAAGCTAACTTAAATATTATTGCTACTATAGCAACGGTTGGTACATTAGTTGCTTTATTAGGAACCGTTTTAGGTATGTTGCGTTCATTTTCTGCATTAGGTCAGGCTGGCGCTACCGATACATCTGCTTTAGCACAAGGTATTTCAGAAGCCTTGGTTAATACGGCTGTAGGTATTGCTACATCTGCTCTTGCCATTATAATGTATAACTATTTAACAAGTAAAATTGACAAATTAACTTATGCTATTGACGAAATTGGATATAGCATTTCTCAGTCATTTGCTTCTTCTAAACACTAATTTTTCTTAGTATAAATTTTTTGAATTATGCCAAAAATTAAAGTACCTAGAAAAAGTACGCATATGGATATGACTGCCATGTGTGATGTTGCTTTCCTATTGCTCACATTTTTCATCCTAACGGCAAAATTTCGTCCAAATGAATTGGTAGAAATTGTTACACCAGCATCTAGAGCTACTGAAACAGTAAAAGATGACTTGGTTACAATTTCTGTTGACAAAGAAGGAAATGCCTATTATATTGCTTCTTCACCTCGAAGAAAAACAGATATTTTAGAAAAAATGATCGAAAAATATGGCACTAAATATCCAGTTCTATCTACAATGACTGTGAAACAGAAAGCACAATTTGGTCAGCTTGAACAAGTCGCCTTTCCAGCTCAAAGTGTTCCACAAATGGTAAGCATCCAACAAGAAAAATTGAAAAAATGGAAAGAAGAAGGAAAACTTACTGGTGTTCCTAAAGACAGCACTAATAACGAATTAGGCGATTGGATTATGGCTACTCGTTTTGCCTATGATAACGACAAGGTGACTTTTGCAATAAAAGGTGATAAAACAAGTAATATAAAAGCTATACAACGCGTTATTGATGTACTTCGGGAAAACGACATTAATAGCTTCAAGCTTATAACTGCGATGGAAGGAAATAAAGATTAATCTAAAAACAAAAAAGAATATGTCTCAAATAGATACATCTGGTGGTGGCAGTAAGGGTAAACACAAGAAAGTACGTGGAAAGAAAATGTCTACATTAATAGACATGACTCCAATGGTGGATTTAGGGTTCTTGTTAATCTCTTTCTTTATGCTTACTACAACACTTTCTAAACCAGTGGCAATGAATTTATCGATGCCTGTAAAAGAAAAAAATGATGAAAAAAAACAAGATATCCCAGAATCAAAAGTATTAAATATTATTTGTGATAAAGATGACAAAGTTTGGTACTACGAAGGTTTTGTGGCAGCAGGATTAAAAATGACTGACTATTCACCTGAGGGAATTAGGAAAGCAATATTAGACAAACAGAAATTAGTAGATGCGAAGTGGAAAAAAGATGACAAAGGATTTACGCAAACAATTTGTTTAATAAAAATGACGAACGATGCCAATTATAATAACATGGTAGATGTATTAGACGAAATGGATATTACAGGCACAAAAATTTATGCTATTCAAGATGTAAATAAATTAGAATTAGAAGCTATTGCAAACGGCGGAAACGCGAACATTCAATAGCCTATTTCTATAAAATTAATTAGTAAATAACTAAAAAAATAAAATGGCTGATATAGATTATAGAAAGCTTTCCATGGACGAAATCGTTTTTGAAAAACGAAATAAAGAATATGGTGCTTTTGAACTTAGAAAATTAATAGATAGGCATCAGGTGAAAGGATTGCTTGTTGCTGTTATTTTCTTTACATCTTTTGTACTTGCATCTCAATTCAATTTATTTTCACTTTTAAGTAAACTTGCTGGTGAAAAAGAAGTCAATATAGAAATGACGGATATAGAATTACCACCACCACCACCACCACCAGTAGATGCACCACCACCACCACCACCACCACCAGTTCGACCAACCATCAAATTTGTTGAAATGATAGCAAAAAAGGATGAAGAAGTTGCAGAACAGGAAATTACCAAACAAGAAGAAATAAAAGAAACACAAATTTCTACTGAAACTAAAGAAGGTGACAAAGATGCAAAGGAAATTATAGTTGAGAAACCAGGCGCTGGACCTGCTCCTGAGCCAGAAGCGCCAAAAGAACCAGAAATATTTGACAGAGCAGAAGTGATGCCAGTATATCCAGGTGGTGTTCCAGAATTGATGAAATTTTTGCAAAAGAATATTCGGTATCCATCATTAGCTCGTGAAAATGGCTTAGAAGGAAAAGTAATAGTAAAGTTTTATATTGACACAGATGGTACCGTTCGTGAACCTTCCGTTTTGAAAGACGGAGTTGGTGGTGGATGTGGAGATGAAGCAATTCGGGTTGTAAAATCGATGCCAAAATGGACACCAGGTTCTCAACGAGGAAAATCTGTAAAAGTGTATTATACCTTACCTGTTACTTTTAAATTACAATAAACAAATTTTTTATCTATTATAAAGAATCCTCATTAAAATTTGAGGATTTTTTATTTATATTTATTCAGCTAATTGAATTTCCCTATTATAAAAAATAATACTAAAATATCTTTAATTTTAGGAATGCAAATTTTAAAAAGTCCAGGAATTATAATCCGAATCCTTATAGCTATTGGATACGTATTATTAAGTATTTTATTTTTATTCAATCCAACGGTCATTAGTATTCTATCTGAAAAGATGACGTACATGTTTAGTGCGTTGTTATTCATTTATGGAATTTTTAGATGTTACAGAGCTTATCAACTATTTAATGATTCTGAAAAATGATACTACGATATATCCACAACATTCAATTGGTTGGTTGGCTGTTAATTATTTCAATGATATTGTCTTGCAATACAAATAACAAATCTGCTGGAAAAGACACTTGGAATACTGGCACTATTACTATTGCTACAGACGAAAATCTAAAAGAAATCACAGAGCAATTAGTCCAGATATATGAACACGATTACGAGAATGCAAAGATCATTTTAGATTTTCAGCCACAAGATAAAATCATTCAAGATTTTTTGAATGGCGACATAAAATCAATGATAGTGAATAGAGTCTTATCGAATAAAGAAATTAAACTTAGCAATCAAAATCAAAAAGCAAAGATTGTAGAAAACATACTGGCATTCAATGCTATTGCACTTATTGTAAATAAAAAATTCAAAGATACTATACTGACTATTTCAGACCTTAAAAATTATTTGTTGCCAAATGCTGCCGTTAAGTTGGTATTTGGTAATAATAAGTCTGGTATTCCAAAACATATTTTACAAAAAGGAAACCTAGATATATCACTTTTTAAAAACGCTTTGCTTGTAAATAATACATCAGATGTAATAGAATATGTTAAGCGTAACGATGCATCAATTGGCTTTATTCCTTTCAATTACATCAGCGATTCTCATACTTCATCTGCTAAGGATATATTATCAAAAGTAAAAACATTACGCATTCAAGACAATAATATTATTTCTTCGGTTTCACAAGAAAGTATCTACAACAATTCCTACCCTTTGTTGCAACAAATAACTATAGTTTTAGGAAATAATCCAGAAATAGTAGGCACTGCCTTTGTAAATTGGTTATGTAAAGAAAGAGCAGCAAAAATTTTGCTAAAAGCTGGTTTGGTACCACGTTTTATGCCTAAGAGAAATATTATAGTCCAAGATGAAATCAAAACAAATTGATCTAAAAACCCTTATAATATTATCTTAACTTTCAATCATTTTTCTTTTTGTATTTTTATAATCACATTTAAAAAGTATGTCAGAAGATAAAGTAATCATTACACTAGGTGGAAAAACAACTGAATGTCCTGTTTTAGTTGGCACTGAAAACGAATATGCAATCAATATTGATAAATTAAGAGAAGATACAGGTTTTGTAACGCTTGATTTTGGCTACAAAAACACAGGTGCAACTACTAGTAAAATAACCTTTTTAGATGGTGAAATCGGAATTTTACGTTATCGTGGTTATGAAATTGCAGATCTAGCTGATAAATCAAATTTTACAGAAGTCGCTTTCTTATTGTTGTATGGCGAATTACCAACCACAACACAATTAACAGATTTTAATCAAAAATTGAAAGACAATTCAGACGTGCCTACCGAAATTGGAGCCATCTTAAAAGCGTTGCCAAAAGGAACGCATCCAATGGCACAATTAGCGGCTGTGACAGTAATATTATCTGGTTCTTACAAAGATGGTGCATCGTTAACAGACACAAATTATATCAATATTTTAGCAAAATTTCCAGTAATTGTTGCGATGATTATCCGAAACTCACAAGGGTTGGATTTTGTACAAAATGATAAAAACTTAGACTACGTTGCCAACTTCTTGCAAATGACGTTTGGCAAACCCGCATCATCAGTTTTAATAGATGCCATGGATAAACTATTGATTTTACATGCTGATCACGAACAAAATTGTTCCACATCAACAGTAAGAATGGTAGGTTCGTCTAATGCAAATATTTATGCTTCTGTAAGCGCTGGCATTAGTGCACTTTGGGGCCCTTTACATGGTGGTGCAAATCAGGCAGTTTTAGAGCAATTGGAAGCCATAGAAAAAGACGGTGGTGACACCGCAAAATTTGTAGCAATGGCAAAAGACAAAGCTTCAGGTTTCCGTTTGATGGGTTTTGGTCACCGTGTTTACAAAAATTTTGATCCACGTGCTAAGATTTTGAAAAAAGCAACCGATGAAGTATTAGATGATTTAGGTGTTGCTGATAAAAAATTAACCATTGCCGTAGAATTAGAACAGGCTGCACTAAATGATGATTATTTTGTATCGAGAAAATTATATCCAAATGTAGATTTCTACTCAGGAATTATTTACAATGCAATGGGTTTTCCTACAGATAGTTTCACTACCTTATTTGCATTAGGCAGACTACCAGGTTGGGTTGCACAATGGAAAGAATTGAAAGAAAATAAAGAACCAATTGGTCGTCCGCGCCAGATATATTTAGGCGCAACAATTCGTTCCTATTCGGAAATTGAAAACAGATAGTATTATTTTATGACTGGTGTCATATTTTATCAGTTATAAAGTGTTTACTTTTATTATCACTAATAATGAAAGCGCTTTGTGCCATATTGTTTTCCGTTTTCTTTTTGCTGACTACCACGCAGCAAACCACTTTCTTTATTTTATATAAGTTGAATGAAAAAGCTATCACTGAACAGTATTGTGTAAATAAATCAAAAGTAGAATCGCATTGCAATGGAAAATGCCATTTAAACAAAACCATTGCAAAATCTGAAAAAGAAGACACTAAAAACCCATTTTCTACGCTAAATATTAAGATAAAAGAAGTAGAAGTTTTCTTTAATAAAATAGTGAAACCAGAAACTGCTACTTTATCTTTTCAATTAAACCATAAAAGTAATTATACTTCACTTTTATTAGAAGGATTCCATACTTCATTGATAAAACCACCAACCGCTTTAGGATAATTTTTAAAGACTTTCAATCCTTGAAGGTCCAAGTGGTTTAAACCACTTGAAAAATTAAAATTATTAAAGTCCCTTTAGGGATTTAGGGTATCTAAAACAAAATCATGTACAAATACATCATCGTATTGATGCTGTTTATACAGAAAAATTATGCTTGTGATTTTTGTAGTTGTTCGCCATCTGTAATGAGTTCAGATTTAGCGAATCTTCAACCGCAAACTTCTGTTAGCACAACCACTAGTTATAAAAAGTATCAATATTTAAAATCAGACGTAAGTTTGCAGCAAACGCATATCGTTGCGCAACAAATCAGCATATCTTACGCACCTAAAAATTGGGTAGAATTACGCACCACGTTGCCATTGATTTGGATGCAAAATAATTATGCTACATCAATCGAAAAAAAAATTGGCATCGGTGATATGAATATTTTTGCATCGTTTAAAGTATGGTCTAAATCACCGCTAAAGCACAAACGCAAATTAGGTCAGCAACTAAATTTTGGTATTGGTATTGAATTGCCAACTGGAAAAAACAAACAATCAATAGCAGAATTGTCGCAGCAATTTATGTTTGGCTCTAAAAGCGTTGATGTATTGTTTTCTGGCATTTACAGTCTTAGTATTAAGAAATTTGGTTTCATTACATCAGGTTTTGTGAAAGTAAATACCATAAATAAATCTGAAATACGCTATGGAAATAATTTTGTGTTTCAATTAATTGGCAATTATAGTGCATCGGCAAAACGTTGTATGCTAATGCCAAATATTGGCATGAAAGCCGATTACACTCAAAAAAATATCTATCGTAATATTATTCAAAGCAAAAGTGGTGGCTATGCATTGTATGCAACTTATGGTTTAGATATTATGATAAAAAACTGGAATCTGAGTGGTAGATTTGAACATGCATTTGTACAACGTGTTGCCAATAATACCTTAAAAGAAAAAGCAAGCTTGCTTCTTAGAGTAGGTTATGTTTTTAAACAAAAAAATAAAATTAGAAAAGTGGAAGAAGTATCTACAGATATTTCTTCAGAAGCATTAACAAAATAATTAAACAAAATAAAAATGAACAAATTAATTTTCTCAATCAGTATTATAACAATTTTGGCAATTGCATCTTGTGGAAAAGAAAGCGACGCTGAAAATCCAGTCATTACGATTACTTCGCCAACTACTAACCAAATGATTATGTCAGATTCTGTTTTAGTAGCATTTACTATTACCGATGCAGATACGCATGGTTATGAATATTTAATTATCAATACTACTACAAATGATACTTTGCACGAAGCAGATGAACATACGCATGGTGATATTTCTTTTAGTGAAAAATTTGCAATACCAACACCTGCAGAATTTAGGTTAGAAGTGATAGGCGAAGACCATAACGAAAACACCAGCAGCAAATCGGTGAATTTTCATACTATGTAAAAACATAAAAGTATATTTTTTTTAGCCAAGCATTTTGCTTGGCTTTTTTATTCTAAACACTACAACAAACTCTGTATATTTGCATAGTAAATCTCAAATCTCTTGTCTTTATACTCACATCTAAATTAATGCACGAAGTAAATCCACTAATAGAAGAACGCGCCATTTTGGTTGGTATCATTCGCGATAACCAAACAGCTGAACAAGTAGATGAATACTTAGATGAACTCGCATTCTTAGCGGAAACAGCTGGTGCGGCTACCGTAAAAAAATTCACGCAAAAATTAAAACATCCTGATGTTCGCTATTTTGTTGGCAAAGGAAAAATGGAAGAAATAAGAGCATACAAAGAATATGCTGATGTAAATACAATTATTATTGATGATGAAATTTCGCCTGCACAGCAACGAAATTTAGAAGAAGAAATGAAGTGCAAAATTTTAGACAGAACCAGTTTAATATTAGATATTTTTGCCATGCGTGCGCAAACAGCACAAGCACGTACACAGGTAGAATTAGCACAAATGCAATATTTGTTGCCACGCTTAAAAGGTTTGTGGACGCACTTGGAACGACAACGTGGTGGAATTGGTATGCGCGGTCCTGGCGAAAAAGAAATTGAAACAGACAGACGTGTAATTAATGATAAAATTGCAAAGCTAAAAGACGATTTGCAAATTTTAGATAAGCAAGAAGCAACACGCAGAAAAACACGAGGCGAATTAATTAGAGTTGCCTTGGTTGGTTATACGAATGTTGGAAAATCTACTATCATGAATTTAATGAGCAAAAGTGAAGTGCTTGCTGAAAATAAATTATTTGCAACCTTAGATACAACAGTTAGGAAAGTGGTAATAGAAAATATTGCATTTTTATTAAGCGATACCGTTGGTTTTATTCGCAAGTTACCACATAATTTAATTGAAAGTTTTAAATCTACTTTAGATGAAACCAAAGAGTCTGATATTATTGTGCATGTAGTAGATGCATCGCATGAAAATTTTAGAGATCAGATAAATGTAGTGAACGAAACTTTAACAGATTTAAAAGTTACTCAACAACCAAGACTAGTTGTCTTTAATAAGATGGACTTGTATCGAGAAAAAAGTTTTGATAAATTTCTACCTGAAGAAATCAAAAAAGAATTATCAGAAGATTTTGAGAAAAATATGCGCTCTTGGATGAATTGTAATTGTGTTTTTATTTCAGCAACCAACAAAGAAAATTTAGAAGAATTAAGAAATACGATGATTTTAATGGTGCAAGATATGTATCATAAAAGGTATCCTTACAAAACCAGTTTTTACGGATAATACTAACAATTTCTTCTTTCATCTGAGTTTATTATCTTTATACAATGCAAGCAAAAATTCAGGAAATATTAAACGCATCTATTTCTGTAAAAAGACTCGTTTTAGAAGACGAAGACTTATTAAAAACTATGGAAGTAGTTACAAATGCTATAATAGCATGTTTTAAACATGATGGAAAATTATTGTTTTGTGGAAATGGTGGTTCTGCAGCAGATGCACAGCATTTGGCAGCAGAGTTTTCAGGACGATTTTATACAGACAGAGAACCATTAGACGCAGAAGCGTTGCACGTGAACACGTCTTATTTAACAGCCGTTGCCAACGATTACAGCTATAATGAAGTGTATGCGCGCATCGTAAAAGCAAAAGGCAGAAAAGGTGATATTTTAATTGGATTGTCCACTTCAGGAAATTCAGGAAATATTGTAGAAGCGTTTAAAGTAGCAAAAGAACGCGGTTTAATTATTGTTGGTTTTACCGGTGAAACTGGCGGAAAAATGGCAGCCTATTGCGATTACTTAATCAATATTCCATCTACAGATACACCGCGAATTCAGGAATGCCATATTACAGTTGGTCATATTATTTGTCAATTGGTAGAGGAAAAGTTTTTTGAATAATTAGTTTTGCTTTTTTTACAAATCTTAAATCCGAAATCTGAAATCACAATTCTCAAATACCACACCAGTTATCATACTTGCAGGTGGTTTTGGTACACGATTAAGTACCGTTGTAAAAGACGTACCAAAGCCAATGGCACCAATCAATGGAAAGCCTTTCTTGCATTATATTTTTAAAGAATTACTACATCAGAAAATAAAAAGAGTGGTACTTTCTGTTGGTCATTTGAAAGAAATAATACAAGATTTTTTTTGTGATAGTTATCTCGGAATTGATATACAATATGCTATCGAGCACGAACCGCTTGGAACTGGTGGTGGCATCAAACATGCGTTTAGTTTTGTAGAAGACGATGCATTTATTTTAAATGGCGATACATTTTTTGATATTGACTTATCAAAATTAAAGAATGAAAAAAGCGATATTTCTATTGCACTAAAACCAATGTTCAATTTCGACAGATACGGAACCGTAGAACTAAATGATGAAAACAGAATCATTTCATTCAATGAAAAAAAGCAGTGCGAAGATGGTTTGATAAACGGTGGTGTTTATTATTTCAAAAAATCGCTGTTTGATAAAATTGAAACAACAAATAAATTCTCATTTGAGAAAGATATTTTAGAAAAGCATATAACCGATTTGCAAATTCAAGGAACAATTTTTGATAATTATTTTATCGATATTGGAATTCCTGAAGATTACAATAAAGCACAAGAAGATTTTAAATAAAATGAAGCATCTTATGAAAATTCACATCCTATTTGGCTTTATTAGTTTATCATTAAATTTACTTGCACACGACAGGTTGACTTTCTTAGAAAATGAAAAACACTTGCAAATTTGTGTTGTAAAACAAAAAGGCGATTCAATATGTGGAACTTCTAATTTAAACAGACTATTAAACTCAGGAAAATTAATACTTGCCAGAGATAATAATGAGAAAGTAAAGCTATTTAATGCAGACATTAAGTACATCTTATTGGATAGCATACGGTTGCAGTCGCTGGTAATTGAAGATGACGATATTTATTCAGAATATCTCATCCGAGAAATCGATACCATAGGGAAAATAAAGTTATTTGAAGGATACACGACAGTAAATAAATCTCACGGAAGTGGAATGTATCCAAATCATACAATGGGATTTTCAAGTACAGATATATATTTCTCTTATATTCTTAAGATTGGAAAGAAACAGATTCATGTAATTAATGAATATAAATTAATAATTTTTAATATCGATGTGTCAAATAATAACAAAAAAAAATTAAAAAAAATATTTTCAAAGTATCCTAAAGTTGTTCAATATATTGAAACTGTAAAACAATTAGAATTTGATGATATACCTAAAGTAATAAAACATATAAACAGTATTTTGTAATCTGCCATTTATCATCGAGATTAAAATAAAATGCAATCAATGCAAATAGATAATTCCTGGACTTTATTTCTCGATCGCGATGGCGTGATTAATAAAAATATTGATGCTAGTTATGTGCTCGATTGGGAACAGTTTGAGTTTATTGATGGCGTACTAGAAACGATGCCTAAATTGGCAAAGTTATTTTCAAAAATTATTGTCGTCACCAATCAGCAATGTATTGCAAAAGGCTTGCTTACTGTTGAAGCATTGAACGAAATTCATCAAAATATGATGAACATGATAGAGCTAAATGGTGGTAGAATTGACGCTGTTTATTATGCACCTGATATGGAATCTGAGACCAATAATCTGCGAAAACCGAAAAATGGCATGGCTTTATTGGCAAAAACCGATTTTCCTGAGATAGATTTTACCAAATCTATTATGATTGGTGATAAGCTTTCTGATATGAAATTTGGCAAATCTCTTTGCTTTACAACTATATATCTATCAAGTGGTTATAAAAAAGACAGATTGATCGACTTCAAAATATCTGCATTTTCAGACATTCTGAAATTAATTAAATTTAAATTATGTTAAAAAAGATTGGCATAAATATTGACTTTTAAGTTTCAAATGCATATATTTAAACTTATGAAACATGATGGCAACCCAAAAAATGGTTATAGGCTTATGAGTAAAACGTTTACATTCCTACTTTTATTGTGTGCTTCGTTAATTTTTTTACCGAAAATTTCTACCGCAAATTCTTTTGAATTATCTTCTATAGAAGTAAGATTTGGTGAAAAAGAATTGATTAAATTTTATCCAAATCCAATGGTATCTGACGCTACAATTAAAATCAGCGATGAGATAGATTTGGATAGAAGTAAGGTATCAGTAGTATTCTATAACATCGTTGGTAGCGAGGTTTATAAAATCAATCAAGTAAAAGAATACGATTTAAAAATAATAAGAGATATCTTTAAAAGTTCTGGTATTTACTTTTATCAATTAAAAATAGATGATAGCGTAATTACTACTGGAAGAATTACTGTAAAATAATTTTCTTGTAAATAAGACAAAAAGACCAATTGATAATTGGTCTTTTTTTTATATCTACAATTTACATGAGAAGTTCCATTAAGAGAAAGCAAGAAGGCATTTTTATACTTAACAAATTTCTTCAATTTGTAATAAATAATAACTAGCCATGCACTTTTGCATAATTTGTTTTCTCGCACCCAAATTCATGTACAAAATAATCATCCATTTCGTTGGCTTTTAGTATTAGCATACTTAAAATATTTTGGATATCGTGGCCTTTATTCGTAAATACATCACTCATTCTTACTCTATACGATAAGTAGATTTGATTATTATTAACAGCTAATTGATACGGTGGTGCTGGATCGCTTAATATGTATTTTAATAAAGTATCTAATTTTCCAATCGGCAAATTATTCATCGGCGATGTTGCATACAAATAATTTTTTTCATAAACAAAAATACGCACCAATGCACTACCGGAATGAAATTCCCAAAACTCCATTCCATTGCGTGTTAAGACAGGATCAATTCCCATATCTTCTATCGCATTTTCTACAAACTTAGAAAGCTTACTTATCTCTCTATCATCAAAACTTCTTTCATCTATATTTGCACCACAGCTTGGACAATAATCAGTTTTTTCATAAATTAAAGATTTACAAGAATTGCATTTTATTGAAAATTTTCCTTCGGTATTTTGCTTCAGCGTATCTAATTCTTCACGCACAATTTTTGCAGGAATGGCAAAGCCAACATTATCTGCTTCTGTAAATTTTGCTGTCGTTACACCAACCAACAGACCTTCAGCATTTACAACTGGTCCACCACTGTTTCCTGGATTTACAGCAGCATCTGTTTGTATAAAATGTTGACCATCTAATAACTGTTTTTCGTTTGATACAATACCTTCTGTGATCGTAAACGGCATTCCAAATGGAAACCCTAAAACAAATACTTTATCTCTACTGTGTACATCATGAACGCTATCAAATGGAATGTTTGAACTTGGTATATGATTTTGGCTTCGCAAAAAAGCAATGTCAGCGTCAATATTCACATAGATTACTTTTGCTAAATATCTGTCTTGGTATTGATTCTCAATAGCTACATTTTTATTACCTTCAATCACATGGTAATTCGTGACAAAAACATTTTGATTTTTTAAATAAAATCCAGAGCCACTACCACTGGCTGTATTTATTTTATATACTGCATGTTTTAATTCTTCATGATTCATAAATTAAGTATTGAATTTTAGCGTAATAGAAATTGCATTCATTTACCAAAGAATTTACTAAAAAATCCTTTCTTTTCATTCTGTTTTAATTCTTGAGAATTGTTTGAAAGCACAGATGAACTTGGATTGGCATCAATGGTTATAATCTTTTGAACGGCATCAAATAAGATTTTAGAACTTTCGGGCATTGGCTTTGCAGATGCATGTAACATTGCCATTGTTAAAACCTCTGAAATTTCATCTTCTACATTGTTGTTATAAAATAAATTAAGTATTCCATACTCTAATGTGCAGGTTGCTCCTATATAGTCCATTGCTTTAATTTCCTTATCTGCAGTTTCATATGCATATTTTAAAATTGCACGAATACCTTCTGGGGTTGTCCTTAATTTGTAGGGTACAAAAACATCAATTTTATACAAATTACTTTCAAATTTTTGTTTTTCGATTATTTGTAATTTCTTTAGAAACTCTTTGCCATTACTCAACCGTTTATAATAATCTTCTTTGCTGTTTAAATAAATAAGTGTCTTTTCAATCTCATTTCTAAACGCACCTTGCGGAGCACAAAAATAATCTATCTTTAATATAGTAATTACAAGAGCATCCCATAAATAAGTAGTTAGTCGTTTATTTTCTAACTGTTCATAAGCATCAAAGGCTTCTCTTATATAGAGCTGTAGGGTATTCCAAGAAATATCTTTTTGTTCTTGTGAATAGGCATATATTTTTGGTTCTTGAATTCGTATTGCATTAAATTTTTCTATAAATTCATCATCATAATTATCTGCATTGATGCATATTTCACGCAATACATCATATATTTTGTATGGTTCACATGCATTCAACAGACACGAAAATTTAAAATATAATTGATCGTCCACTAATTCAATTCTTGAGATAGTTAATGGTGTAAAATTAAGCTGCGCCACTTGCCTGAGTAATGGTATTTGCTTTGCGCCTTCTATATTTAGGAAAGGTGCGGTAACGATAAACTCTATTTCTGTAATCTTTATGTTTACGATAATTGAACCATGTGGAATATTATATTCTGTTCTATCTATATTAGCAAACTTTTTTTCTGCATTCGGATTAATATAATTAATGCATTCTTGGATAGATTCTGCATATTTACCAGTATCATATTGATTAAGTACTTTATCCCAAATATCTACATTTATGTTACTCTTAATTGATCCAGCAAATGTACGGTGAAACGAAAAGTTAGTATGCATATCTATTGTTAAAAGCTAAAAATACCATTTTATTATTTTATTTTAATCTATCCTACTTCAATGTGGTTTTTAAGCATATTTTCCTATTTTTGTCATTCGATTCATTTATATGATAAAAATTGTAATCGCAGATGCTCAATATTTAATCCGAATCGGATTGAAAAATCTATTGGCAGTGAATAAAGACTTTAAGGTTGTAGGAGAAGCCACTAATTCCGGTGAATTGATTCAATTGGTAAATGATTGTCAACCTGCAGTTATTATTTTTGATTATAATAGTGAGAAGAATTTCATTTTGGAAGACATAAAAATGATAAAGAAAATAGCTCCAAATACTAATTTTTTGATTATCTCAGCAGATGATTGTAAAAAAAATATTTATAAAGCTATTGAACTCGGTGCTATCAGTTTTTTAACAAAGGAATGTGATAAAGAAGAAATTGTTGGTGCCATCTACGCTACAGCGAAAAGAGAAAAATTTCTTTGTCATAAAGTAATTGACATTATCATAGAAAAACACATGCACACTGATGATGACAATTGTAAAGCATTCAATTTATCTTTGCGTGAAACGGAAATCATTAAACTGACGGCAAAAGGCTGGACAGCTAAAACAATAGCAGGTCACCTATTTTTGAGTACACATACCGTTTATACTCACAAGAAAAACATTATGAAAAAGCTAAAAATCAATTCTTCCTCAGAAATGATTGTTTATGCCATTCAAAATAGCCTGATTACCAAAGAAGAAATGGTAGAACAACTGTAACTCACTAATTTTAGGTAACAATATACTAATTTACACTAAATTTTCAATATAGGTACTTGTAGATAAATATTAACATTTTGGTATTTGATTTTTATCTAATTTTGTGTTGACGGGTAAATCCTGAATCGACGTGACGGCGTAAGCTATCATAAGTGTATTCTAAATACACCGTTCTCAGGGGCCGTTATTTTTATTTTATGCCTCGAAAGATTTACTTAGATGAAAGTGGCGACTTAGGTTGGACTCTAAATGCGCCTTTTAGAAACGGCGGTTCAAGTAAATACTTAACAATAGCTTTTATTATCATACCAGAAGATTCTAATCATTTAATTAAGAGGTTCGTAAAGAACATCTATAAGCACTATGGTTTTGACCCAACTAAAGAAATTAAAGCCAACAAATTAAACCCTGAGCAAAAATTATATATAGCTAATTCAATAGTAATATTTATGAATAGGCATCCTGACTTTATTATTGGTGCAATAACTGTTAATAAAACAAATGTTGGTACTCATATTAGATTAGATGGAAACAAGTTATATAATTACATGATGAGATTATCAATATTAGACAAAATTCATACTCGACCTGTTGTTAAGGTAATTAGAGACGAAAGGAGTATTAAAGTTAAGAGTGGTAATTGTTGTATTGATTATTTACAAACATATGTGTGGTTTGAAATGGAATCACCTTGTATTTTAATGGATTTTCCAAGCGAGAGCCATAGAAATATATGTCTTATCTTTATTGATTGGGTTACAAATATAATTTGGGGTAGATATGAAGATAATAAGATAGAACCATTTAATGTATTATTGCCTGTAATTAGAAATCAAAAATTATTCTTTTAATTTTATTTTTTTGGTGGCGGTGGCGTATCTAAAAATTTTTTAATAGTAATATCAAAGTCACCTAATGGTTTTGATTTATCCCTTTTAGGTTGTTCTAATTCAACAACATCTAAAAAAGGTATTTCTTTTTGTCCGTATTTGTCCCCTATCATTCTTAAGAATTGCTTTTTTGTATCGGATATTGAAGCATAGGCCTCTATGGTATTAATTACTTTTACTAAATGCTCTCTACCTATATTTTGAGTTAATGAACTATGTAACCTATATTTTAAATTTCCGCTTTTTGTTTTAGGTGTTTTTTCTTTTAGTGCATTAAATACAAATATTCCTTTGGGTAAATTCTTATAAACTAACTCTTTAGTTAATTTACCAATAAATATAGGCTTCTTTTTTATGTTTTGTGGTGTAAATGGTATATCCCAAAGTCTAAATATTTCTTTATAAAAACTCAAATGAAAAGTAGGTTGCCAATCTAAAATTTCCTTTGAAATAAATGTTTCTAAAATAGCTTGTAACTCTAATTTCTCTCTATCATATTGATAACTTGTTGCTTCATCTACTAATGCAATAATACCTACTTTTGCAAAAGACCTTACTAATATTTCGCATTGGTCTGCAATAATTTTTTGTCTGTCTGTTAGATTGTGTGTTTGTCTTGCTTGTAACATCACATCACATAAATCTACAAGTATTGTAGCTTCATATCCATTTATTTTTGTCTTTCCTTTATAACATTCTATTGGCTCAAAGTGGCCTACCTTATATTTATTGACAATCAAATCATTAAGTGCCTTATAGTTTAATAATCTGGCCAACCTTGAACCTGATTTAACTACTGTATTTTCAGGAAACAGTTTTAAAACTTCTTGCATCTGATTGCCTGACAAAATCCTTGTGCCATCTTCTAATACGTAACAAGGTATATTTACTCCATTTAATGCTAAAGAACCTTCATACTTAATTTCCCTTTTTTCCATTTTATTTATTTATAAGTTGATTATATTTGATTTTGTTGTTAGAGTTAGTTAAAACTAAAGCAAATCTATGAGAGTCTGTTAAAGTACGTGTGTTATATCTATATGCAAATTCAGTCACATAGTGGTCTAAGTGTTTTGGTGAAACAAAATGATAAATACCAACAATACCACGTTTTAGTAAACTCCAAAAACCCTCTATGCTATTTGTATGAAATTCACCTTTTACATATTGACCTGTACTGTGGCTTACCACTTTGTGTTTCTTAAAACTATGTTTCAAATCACTATACGCACCAAATGAATCTGATACTATTATTGCTTCTTTGCTTATATTGTTTAGAATAATAGGTTTTAAGACGTTTCTGTTTGCATCTGATACTTTCATTGCTTTTACATTTCCACCACGTTCTAACATACCGAATACTGGCGTCATGTTCATGTAACCACCACCCATTTGTTTTAATTCTTTACGTTTGAATGAGTGCATATTGCTTCTTTTCCCACCAATAAAAGTTTCATCTATCTCAACCGTGTTTCCCATTTCTTCATTAAAATTATCATGTCCAAATGTATAACGTATTCTATGTAGCATAAACCATGCAGATTTCTGTGTAATACCTAAGTCTCTTGCCAATTGATGTGATGAAATTCCTTTTTTGTGAGATGCTACAATATAGATACCCATAAACCATTTTTGAAGTGGCATTTTAGTATCATCAAACATTGTACCTGTACGAACATTGAAATATTTACCTGTATTTTTGCATTTGAATTTATTACCTGCGCAAACGTAAACTTTTGAATCAATATCGAACGGACTTACTATTCCATCAACCCAACGTAATTGTTGTAAGTAATCAATGCATTTTTGTTCGGTATCGAAGTTTTTTACTAAGTCGATTATGCTCTTAAATTGTGTAAACTCCATCTTGTTATCTATTTGATGAAGTAAAGATAAGAAGTATATTACACTAATGCAAATTTAATTTGTTAAAAATAGTGTAAATTGGTATATCATTACCTAATTTTAGGTATCAAAATCATAATTTTAATGATTGTTTAGATTTTTTCCAAATAGTATATTTGTAATGTTATTTTTAATTAGTCTAAATAAAAGAAAATGAAAAAAAATTATGCCTTTTCACTGTTTTACATATTAACTATTTTATTATTCACTGCTTGCAGCAAAAATAATACCGAACCTGAAATTATTATACCAAATTCTTACAACTTTGAAAATGTAAGTTTTAGTGGCCAAACGCAGCGTATCGGTATGCTATCAGAAATTGCTACAGAACTAGGAAAAGGTAAAACACAAGTATTGGATTTTAACAAATTGATGAATATGTATGCAAATACTGGAAATCCATTTATCGATGCGGCATTAAATATTTCAGGAAAACAATTGCGTGATAAAACATTTAGTGATGACACTGCATTCTTTGTTTCGATGTTTAAAGCCGCTGCAGAAAATAGTACTCAATTTAATGTTTCAACTGCCGGAAATGGCACTGCAGGTGTGACTACTTCGATTACTGATTTAACTAAAAAATATTTGGTAGATTCTAATGGTGTTGAATATGCCCAGATTATTCAGAAAGGCTTAATGGGTGCAATCTTTTATTATCGAATTGCAGAAGAATATACTACAAAAGACAAATTAGATCCAGCTGACAACAATACAATAGTGTCAGGTGAAGGTACTGCAATGCAACATTATTGGGACGAAGCTTTCGGTTATTTTGGTGTTCCTACTATTTTAACTGCAGCTAACTACGATTCTTTAAATACTGCAAAAGCATTAAAATTTTATGGCACTTATGTTTCAAAAGGAAAAACAGTTGGTACGATTGAAAATACACTGAAAGCGTTTATCAAAGGCAGAGATGCTATTAATCGAAAAGATTATATCTCAAGAGACGCAGCAGCGGCTGATGTAAGAAAGAATTTTGAATTGATAAACGCCTGTTCATTTATAAGCTATATGAATCAGGCCAAAATTGGTTTTTCAGATTATGCTATCAAATGCCATACACTTTCCGAAGGTTACGGGTTTTTCCTTTCTCTAAAATACAATTCTGAAAGAAAAACCAGCCTCACAGATTTTAATACTATTGATGCAAATTTTAAAAGAAACGGAAAATTGTCTATCGCGCATCTAACATTATTAGATATTAATATAATGCTTGATAAAATCAGTCAAGTCTATGGTCTCGATGCGGTTAAAGCAAACTTATAATGCAATATAAATTCGATTAGTTATCTTTGTAAACTCAAATAAAAAAGAATGAAACTTAAAAAACATATCCTGATATCAGTATGTTGCTTAATTATATTTGCATGTAGTAAAAATGGCGACAATGGTGATAATTTTGATAAAAAAGGAATGTTTACCAATTATGCAGATAATTTGATTTTGCCTGCTTACACAACCTATAAAACTTCTTTAACGACTTTACAAGCTGCCGTGAATAATTTTTATGCAGTACCTGATTTAACAACATTAGCTACACTGCAAAACGCATTTTTAAATACATATGCAACCTGGCAATCTTGTGAGATTTACGAAAAAACAGAACCCGCAAGTGATGAAATGGCAATCGACAACAACAATTTTTATCCAGCAAGAATTGATAGTGTAAATGCATACATTACAAGAAATGATAATTCAACAACATTTATTAAAAGCAGAAATAAAAACGATAAAGGGTTACCTGCTATCGAATACTTATTATTCAGCAGAACACTTTCACAACAACAAATTTTAGAAAGATTTACAATTAATGCCTCTGCAGCATCTTACAAACTATATCTTTCATCTTTAATAAATATACTGATGGAGATTCAAACTACTATCATAAGCAACTGGAATATATCTTACAAGCAAACCTTTATCAATAATGTTGGAACAGATGCGTCAAGTTCATTCAGCGCAATGGTAAATTCAATTGCACAACGCGCTGATGATTTAAAACGTCATCAGGTTGCAATTCCTGCAGGTTACTCAGGTAATGTTGCAACAGTAAATATAAACCCAACCGCAATACAAGCATACTACTCAAATAACAGCATCACCTATATGCTACTGACTCTAAATAATATGAAAGATGTTTTACAAGGCAAAAATACCATTGACGGTGCTGGATTGTATGACTATTTAAAAACACTGAATTTTACGAGCACATTTGGTGGTGAGCTGGCAGATGATATTATAGCACAAATCGATGTATGTATGGCAAAAGTAAATGAATGTGGTTCAGATTATTCAGTTACAGTGAATGCAAACAAACCAAAAGCAGATGCATTATTCTTAGAAACTAAAAAATTATTAGTACTAATGAAGGTCGATGTGCCTTCGGCATTAGGTGTTTCTATTACATATACCGATAGTGATGGCGATTAATATTTAGCATCTTTTTAACCATGTTAAAAATTAAAGCGTTTCTTTTCAAACAAATTCCCATTGCACCTTTAGCATCATTCAGAATTTTATTTGGTGCTATGTTGTTATTCAGCACGGTTCGTTTTGCAGCAAAAGGCTGGATTGATTTACTCTACATTCAACCAAAATTTTATTTTCCGTACGAAGGTTTTGAATTTATAAAACCGATTACTGGCAATGGTATGTACATTGTTTTTGCAGTTATGATTATTGCTGCATTATTCATTCTACTTGGTTTATTTTATCGTGTTTCGTCTATCCTCTTTTTTATTTTATTTACATATGTTGAGTTAATTGATAAAACCAATTATCTTAATCATTATTACTTTGTAAGCATCATTAGTTTGATGTTGTGTTTTTTGCCTGCAAATAAATATGCTTCATTGGATGTGAAATTTGGCTTTACAAAACTTGCAACACATATACCAAACTGGTCTGTTCTAATCATACAATTACAAATTGCTTTCGTTTATTTTTTTGCAGGCCTTGCAAAAATAAATTCTGATTGGTTGTTACACGCACAACCATTATCTATTTGGTTAAAAAGCCGCGATTATTTTCCAGTTATTGGTTTTTTATTTGATTATAAAATCACACCTTATATTTTTTCATGGTTTGGAATGTTATTCGATATTTTTATTGTCTTCTTTTTATGGAATAAAAAAACAAGGCCTTTTGCATATTTCGCTGTGGTTGTTTTTCATCTATTAACAGGTTATTTATTTCAAATTGGCGTATTTCCATATGTGATGATTGCTGCAACGTGGATTTTCTTTTCTGCAGCATTTCATCAAAAGTTTATTTCATTATTTTATAAAGAAAAAGAAAACACAATAATTGAATATCAACCAAAATTTGTGTCATTTTGGATAACAATTATCTTCATTCATTTTACCATTCAAATCTTATTACCATTCAGATATTTATTATATCCTGATAAATTATTCTGGACAGAACAAGGTTACCGATTTTCGTGGCGTGTAATGCTGATGGAAAAAAACGCTTACGCATCTTTTGTAGTGAAAGATAAAAATGGAAAAGTTGAAGAAGTACGCAACCGTGACTACCTGACTGCTCAACAAGAAAAACAAATGAGCACACAACCGGATATGATTTTGCAGTTCGCACATTTTATTGCTAAAGAATACGAACAAAAGAAAAATTTCAAAAATGCAGAAGTATATGTAGATAGTTATGCTGCACTAAATGGTCATCCAAGTCAACCTTTTATTGATAATACTGTTGATTTAGCCAAACAACATGTTAACTTTGCACCGAAAAAATGGATATTGCCTTTTAACACTAAACCAAATAGAAACATAGAACATCGTAAATAAAAAAACAGCAAAGACAGTAGTATTCATCTTTGATCAATTTCAATTATGAAACTATAGTAAACTAAATTTTAGCTCTGAATGATAAGACTATATAAAATAATATGTTTGAATGTGGTTAAAAAAACCACATTCAAATTTTTATTATTTGCATTGAATAGTTGCATTATTTCAAATGCATTTAGTCAATCTGTTGATTCACTTGTAAATAATACTGATTCCATCACTAATCAAATAGATGAAGTAACGATTCAAGCAGAAAAAATGAAAGAAATACGCTTGAAAAGCGTAGAAGGTACCGTGATTTTTGAAGGTAAAAAAACAGAAATAGTTGACCTTACAAATATTCAGGCAAATACTGCAACGAATAATGGCAGACAAATCTTCAACCGAATTGCAGGCTTAAACATTTGGGAAAATGATGCAGCAGGTATGCAGCTTGGCATTGGTGCACGTGGTTTAAATCCGAACCGTTCTGCAGAATTCAACATTCGTCAAAATGGCTATGATATTACGGCTGATGCCATTGGATATCCTGATGCGTATTTCACACCACCAACCGAAGGTTTAGACAGAATTGAAATTGTGCGCGGCGCTGCTTCATTGCAATTTGGTACACAATTTGGTGGCTTGATAAATTTTAAAACACATCAACCAATTAATAAAAAAATTCAGATTACATCACAACTTACAGGTGGTTCTTTTGCAACAGTGAGTGTATTTAATGCAATTGAAGGCACGTATAAAAAATTATCGTACTATGCATATTATCAATACAAGCATACTAAAGGTTGGCGACCAAATTCTAAATTAAATGCACATACTGCATTTGCAAATCTTACGTATCGCGTCAATAATAAAATAACTGTTTCTGTTGGATTTACGCATCAAAATTATGAGATGCAACAACCTGGAGGTTTAACCGATAATCAATTCAAACAAAATCCAAAACAATCAACGCGTGAGCGAAATTGGTTTAGCATTAACTGGAATATTCCTTCTGCAAAAATTGAATATCAACCGAAAGAGAATATACGCTGGAATACGATTTTATTTGGCTTAGTTGGCTCTCGAAATGCATTAGGTTTTTTAAGTTATGCTAATAGAGCCGATGATTTAAAGGAGCGAGATTTAATTAAAGATACCTACAAAAATTTTGGTGTAGAATCGCGCGTGTTGTATCAATATAAATTACTCAATCAGAAATCTTCGCTTAGCGTTGGAATGCGTTATTTTAAAGGCTTCACCACTAAACAACAAGGTTTAGGAAATGATGAAAATAATGCAAATTTTGATTATCTGAATCCTGATAATTTAGAAAATTCTGATTATAGTTTTAATAATCACAACTTAGCTTTTTCTGCTGAAAATATTTTTAAGATAACTCCAAAATTAAGCATCACACCAGGTGTGCGTATGGAATTAATTTTTACCAACGCCAATGGATATTATAAAACAGATTCTATAAAGTATAACGATGCACGAAACCGCAACAGAATTTTTCCATTGTTCGGAATTGGCATTGCCTATAAAGCACATTATTTAGCAGAAGTCTATGCAAATATTTCACAAAATTATCGTGGCATCAATTTCACCGATTTGCGTATCACCAATCCCAATGTGCGTGTTGACCAAAACATACAAGATGAAAAAGGTTTTAACGGCGATATTGGTGTCCGCGGAAAAAACGGTGAAAAGTTTAATTACGATGTCAACTTTTTTTCGTTGTATTACAACAAACGAATTGGCTCTTTACAGCAGGTAGATTCTCAATTTAATATTTATCGTTTTAAAACCAATATTTCCAACTCGCGCAGCCTTGGTATAGAGTCTTTTGTAGAAGTAGATATTTTAAAATGCATTAACCAAAATTCTGAATTTGGTGTTTCTTTATTTTCAAATTTTACCTACACAAATTCGATCTATATAAAATCTCAAAATAAACAAATTGAGAAAAAGCAGGTTGAATTTTCACCGCAGTTTATTTTTCGTGGTGGAGCAAGTTTCAAGTATAAAACAATTGCATTTAGCTGGCAAATTTCTACCATTTCCAAACAATTCACTGATGCTACAAATGCAACCTATGCATCTACCGCAGTCATCGGTATGATTCCAAAATATTATGTGATGGATATTACAACGTCTTACACGTATAAATTTGTGAAATTCAGTTGTTCTGTAAATAATCTTTCCAACAACAAATATTTCACGCGTCGCGCAGAAAGCTATCCTGGTCCAGGCATCATTCCAAGTGATGGTGTTGGTGTGTTTGGAACGGTTAGTTTTAAATGGAGCACTAAAAAATAAGTACTGTTTCCCATTTTCATTTTTAGTACATTTACTTTTCAATTTTATATTATTGACACGATTAATTATCTTTGTAAGCACGCTACTGTTTTTCTCATGCAAGCATGAAGTACAACCATTCTATTATAATTCAGAAGAAGAATTTATTAATAGTAATAGCGGTCTTTCAGATTCTGCATTAGTTGGTAAATTACTTTTTTTTGATAAAAATCTATCTGAACCAATCGGTGTAAGTTGCGCTACTTGTCACTCACCAATGTCTGGTTTTTCTGACCCAAGGCATACTTCATTTTCTGAAGGCTCAGCACATCAGAAAGGCACTCGAAATGCCAATGCAATCAGCTATATGACTTTTGCACCTAACCGCAGAGCTGAATTAGTTCGTGGCATTTGGGAAACTGTTGGTGGTTTTTTTTGGGATGGAAAAGCAGAGTTTTTAAATCAGCAAGCATTATTTCCATTAATGAATGTGCACGAAATGGGCAATACTAATTTCGGGATGGCTTCGACAAAAATTAAACAAGCTTCCTATTATCCGAAACTAGAAAAAGTATTTGGCAGAGAAGTTTTAAGAGATAGTCAGTTGATTGTTTTCTATGCTATTACATGCTTACAGGCTTTTGAACAATCTTTTCAGGTAAATCAATTCACAAGTAAGTTTGATTTTTATCTTAAGGGAAAACCAACTTTAACGAAGCAAGAACTGAACGGCTTGAAATTATTTAATGATACAACCAAATCGAAATGCAGTTTTTGTCATTTAAGCAAACCAATATATTATGCAACTACAGATAAAATATTATTCACAGATTATTCTTATGAAAATATAGGATTGCCTAAACATCCAGATTTATTAAACAATCCTATAGATAGTGGCTTGGCAAAATTTGAAATGAACAATCCTTTGGAAGTTGGTAGATTTAAGACGCCAACTTTACGCAATATAGAGAAAACTGCACCTTATATGCACTCAGGAATTTTTAATACTTTAGAAGAAGTGATGGAATTTTATAATGAACGCGATGTGAATCCGAAATTTGCACATCCAGAAGTAACATCTACTATGAATAAAGGAGATTTGGGAAATTTAAAATTGACAAAACAAGATATAATTGATATTATTGCATTCTTGAAAACATTGACAGATGGATATCAACCACCAATAACTACTAAAAAATAATTTTTTATGAAAAAATCGATTGCTATTCTATTTAT
Source organism: Sphingobacteriales bacterium (assembly GCA_031414515.1). Classification (GTDB taxonomy): domain Bacteria; phylum Bacteroidota; class Bacteroidia; order Chitinophagales; family JADIYW01; genus JADJSS01. Next base: position 26,448 of record JANNVS010000051.1, read on the forward strand.
CTCGATTGTTATTTTTGCTTGTTCTCATAAAACAACAAGTACCGTAACAAAAACAGAAGTTGCCACAGAAAAAATGGAAAGTGCCACTGTAAGTAACGAACAATTCTCAGCAGGCAAAACTGTGTATGACGCAAAGTGCGGAAGATGCCACAAACTGCATAACCCAAACAGAGGCAACATGACGCAATGGACAAAATGGATAGATCGCATGGCACCAAAAGCAAAATTAACTGCTGATGAAAAACAGCTGGTTATGGATTATGTTTCAGTGAATGCGTTGTCTAACTAGTTTTTATTTTCAAAAATTAAACTATCCAAGTAGTCAAGCCTTCATTAGTTAATGAGTAATTCACTACGTTACCACCAAGTTCACTCAATTTTTTTATGAGTTGATATTTATGAATATAAGGCGCGTAGAAAATCATAAAGCCACCACCACCAGCACCAGAAATTTTTCCACCAGTTGCACCTGCGTTTAATGCAGATTCATAAATTGCATCGATAGAAGCATTAGAAATACCATCAGCCATTTGTTTTTTGTGCATCCAACCATCGTGCAAAATTTTACCAATACTGTCAACTTCGCCTTTTAAAATAGCTTCTTTCATCAATACACTTTGCTCTTTTAATTGATGCATCGCATCTATAGAAGAAGTTTTTTTTGCATTTACATTATCTGTTTGTTCCTGAATAATTTTGGAAGACAAACGTGAAGTTTGCGTATAAAACAACACTAAATTATGTTCCAGTTCGTGTAAAAATTTTGATTTGATACGCAATGGATTTACAATCACTTTATCGTTTGCATAAAACTCCATATAGTTTACACCACCAAAAGTTGCTGCATATTGGTCTTGTTTTCCACCAGCCATTTTCAAATCTTCGCGCTCAATTACATAAGCCAAATGCGCAATGTCATATTCACCTAAAGGAAGTTTCAACCATTCTACAAATGCACCAAGTATTGCAACAACTAATGTTGAAGACGAACCCAAACCAGAACCTGGTGGTGCATCTACATAGGTATTGATTTCAAACGATAATGGCTTTTTAATAAAATCTTTTACAATGCGATTGTATACACCTTTTATCAAATCTAATTTTCCATCAATTGGTAATTCTTCTTCACTTTTTAATTCTATGATTTCATTTCTGTCGATAGCATTGATGATAATTTTTCCATCTTCACGCGGTTTGATAGAAGTGTATGCATACAAACTAAGTGTAGCATTTAAAATAGCGCCACCATAAATATCAGAATACGGTGAAACATCGGTGCCACCTCCAGCGAGACCAATACGTAAAGGTGCTTTTGAACGAATTATCATGCCTCTAATTTAAGATTTAAGATTTGTGATTTATGATTTAGCTGGAAATATTACTTCAAATTATTTGAGTTTGAATGTTACAGGCAATACATAATAAACTTTTACAGGTTTACCACCTTGAGTTCCAGGAGTCCACTTTGGCATTGAACTTACTAATCTAATTGCTTCTTCAGCTGCGCCACCACCAACGCCGTCATTTAATATAAAAGGTTCTTTAACATAGCCATCTATATCAATGTAAAATTTTACTTTAACCTTTCCTTCTAGTTTGTTCTTCTTTGCTACAGCTGGATATTTAAGATTGAAACTTAAAAATTTCAACATTTCAACTACACCACCTGGATAAGAAGGCATAACATCTGCATGATTAAAATTAATACCATATTTTGTTGAGTCTGTATCTTTTACAAATGTTGAGTCATTTCCGAACGCAAAATTATTGTTTGCAAAACCACTAGCATTCAATGCTATAAAAGAAAATATCAATAGTATTGTTTTCATAAATAAATTTATCTTTAAAATTACACCAAACTCTTCACTTTCTCCACCATTACTTTCCAGCTATATTTTTTCTTTTCTTCTAAAATATTCTGTACAAACTCAGCTTCTTTATTTTCATTATAGAACTTAAGAATGGCATTGGCAACTTCTATTTCATTTGGTTCTACTACAAAACCAACTTTATTATTCGGTACAATTTCTGGCAAGCCACCAACATTTGTTACCAGCATGGGTTTATTAAAGTGATAGCAAATTTGAGTAACACCACTTTGTGTAGCATGTTTGTATGGTTGAACTACCATATCAGCAGCACACAAATAGTTCACTACTTCATCATCAGGAATGAAACGTGTATGTAATTCCAATTTATCTTTTAAGTTCAAATCCTGAATTAGTTTTTCGTATTCTTCTTTGTTGGAATAATATTCACCAGCAACAATTAATTGGATGTCAGAATTTCTCAATTCTTTTGTTGCCATCGCTTTCAATAAAATATCTAATCCTTTATAATCACGAATCAATCCAAAAAATAAAATGTATCTTTTAGTTGCATCTAAATTTAATTGATGAATAGCTTGTTGCTTAGAAATAGCTTCGCCGTAATTATCAAACAATGGATGTGGATTTAATAAACGCGGTTTTGTTTTATCAAAAACACTTAAATCATTATATACAGAATCACTCATCGCAATAAATGCATCTACACTATTCACAAAATATTGTGTGAAAAATGTATCACCAATGCGCTTTTCATGCGGAATAATATTATCTAAAATGGAAATAATTTTGGTGTGCTTGTTGCTTTTCACAATTCTGCAAATAGTGCCTAAACATGGCGCCATAAATGGCAACCAGAATTTCACCACTAAAATATCAGGCTTTTGTTTCCTGATCTTCAAACCTACTTTAATCCAGTTAAACGGATTGATAGAATTTACAGAAACATGAATAGTTAAGTCTTTTGGTTTTGGTAAAGATGAATACTGTGTAGTTCCTGGAAATAAAAACTCAGGATATTGCAGCGAAAATGTTTCTATTGTTACCTCATCTTTTTCATGTAAAAATTCGTTTGCCAAACGTTCGTTGTACGCTGCCAAACCACCACGCAACGGATGCGCCGAACCAAGAATTACTACTTTCATACCCTAAATCCCTAAAGGGACTTTTTTAATTATTAAAAATAAACTCAACTATTTTATCGCCTACCTGTGATGTTGAATATTTTCCGTGATTAATATCTTCTGTTACAAAATTCTCGTTCATGGCTTTTTCTACAGCATCTACAATGGCTTTACTTTCTTTCAGCAAACCAAAGCTATATTCTAACAACATGGCTGCAGATAAAATAGTCGCCATTGGATTTGCAATATTTTTGCCTGCAGCTTGTGGATATGAACCATGAATAGGTTCGTACAATGCAATTTTGTCACCAATTGATGCTGATGGCAACATACCCAAACTACCTGTAATTACGGATGCTTCGTCGCTTATGATATCGCCAAATAAATTTTCAGTAAGTATCACGTCAAACTTAATTGGTTTGGTAATCACTTCCATAGCAGCACTATCAATATAATTACATTCTAATTTTATTTCAGGAAAATTTTTTGCATATTCTGTTACAGTTTCACGCCACAAACGTGAAGTTGCCAATACGTTTGCTTTGTCTAACAGCGTCACTTTTTTCTTTCTATTTTTTGCAAATTGAAATGCTTTTTCTGTTACACGTAAAATTTCATCTTTCGTATATACACAAGTATCATAAGCAATAGTCTGATCTTCACTTCTGCCACGTGGTTTTCCAAAATAAATTCCGGAAATCAACTCGCGCACTACTATAAAATCAACATCTTTTATTCTGTCATTTTTTAGTGGCGATGCATCTAACAAAGCATCATAACTTTTTACAGGACGAATATTTGCATACAAACCTAAATTACTACGCATTTTCAATAAGCCTTGTTCAGGACGAATTTTTGCAGTTGGATCATTATCATATTTTGGATCACCAATAGCGCCAAATAAAATAGCATCACTATTCAAACA
>JANNVS010000052.1:0-5966 GCA_031414515.1 Sphingobacteriales bacterium
TAAGAAAAATGAATATGCGAGACTTTTTGACCACTATTGCTTTAAAATTGCGGTGCAAAGATACAAAACTGTAAAGAAAATTTGGGTTTAAGGCAAATTAAATGTGTGTTAAGTAGCAAAAAAAATGCCTTAGGGTTACTAAGGCATTTACTATTATTTATCAAAAAATGTACTAATGTTGATCTTCAGGAAATCCAGTGTCTTTATGACCTGTTATTACATACCAACTATCTGCATCATCAGAGAATTCCAATTCAAGGAAAATACTATCTGTTTTGCCGCCAGAAAGTGTAGTTGCAGCATTTTTTAAAATCTTGCCATCAATTACTCTTAATGTCTCTCCATCTATTTCTAAGTTTGGAAGACCTGTAGCCGCAAGCATCGTTAATGCTGAAGCGTTTACTGGAATTTTAGCTTTGAAAGGCCAAAGTTCTTCAGGATCTGTTATTAAAATTGAGTCCTTGGCATTGGAACCAAGATTAGTCGTAATCAGGCCGTAAGCTCCGATATCATGATATGTGTAAACTATATCATCTTCTGTAACGATGCCATCTTGATCACCATCAAAATAAAGTTCAACCCACCATCTGCCTGACATAGCAACTGTATTTGATCCGGGTGCTTTGTATTCTTCCTGACAAGAGCCTAAAAATAATACAGAAGCCAATACTAAAAATAAGTTAAAATAATTTTTCATATAATATTAATTTTTCGTTGATTAATTATGTTGCCAAGTTCTGCTAAAATTAGTAGGTCCAACAGAAGCAATATTAAAAATACATGCTAGCTTGTTTGTTACACCATTCCATGTAGCTGTACCACCAAATGCTATATTATTACTGAATTCAGCACCAACTGGCGATGCGTCTAAAACATTAAAAACTAAACCATCTGTTGTGTAAACATATGCGGGTACAATAATTAATTGATTTGAACCATTTGAACCATAGATATTGGAAATATGATACAACCCTGTAGTAAGTTTTTCTACAGACATTGTTGGAATAGGCGATGGTCTAACTGGTGTTGCCAGTGTGAAATCTCCAATAATTTGGTCTCCATTTACTAATACAACATTTGGAACGACTACAATAGTTCTAGTTGATCTAGCTGCTATGCCATCAGTATTAAATGCTGAATAAAAGACAGGATACACGCCTGGTGTAGATGCATCAACCTGATTATCCACAATTACTGGAATTGGGCTGCCATTTACTGTTGCAACTGCACCATCATCAGTGTAAACATCACCTACAGTGATGATTTCTAATGCATCACCATTCCTTGTTAATTCTGGCCAGAATGTTGCTTTTGAAGCAACATTGTAGTCTTTCTTACAGCCTGCAAAAATTAATGATACAGACAAGAAAGCGAATAAAAATTTTACGTTATTTATTTTCATTTTTTTAATTTTTAATTGTTCCAAAATCTAATATCAGTTACCACTCTATTTGGCGTATTCGGATTTAAACTTATTTCTTGTGTTGGATAAACAAAAGAAGTTGGGAATTCAAATAAACCGATTGTATTTAATCTAGGGCTTGTAAAAACACCAGCAGGTGTTGCACTAGGACCACCTGTAAATATTAGGTTACCCGGTCTGTCAAATCGCAGTGATTCTAACCAGCCTTCTGCCATTTGTACTCCATTCATGGATATCCACTTCTGTAAGCCAAGAATATTAAGTTGATTATCTACTGAACCACCGAAAGCTAACGAAGCTATATGTGCAGGACCACCTGGAGCACCTAACCAATCAAAAGAAGATTGAACAGCTGCCTCAAACATAGCTGTACCATCACCACCTGTGCGTATAAGCACTTCTGATTGTAAGAATTTGCTTTCCCAAGCACTTACAAAAATTGTTGGAGTTGTTTCAGAAAACACTCCATCATTTACATTTGAGAAATATTTTCTTCTATCTGATGCTGATGCCGTACTTGACGGAAAAGTTACATAAAACGGATCGTCATTTACATCTCCTGCTACCATTCCTAAATGAGGTGAAGCGGGTGCTGGTAGAGTTGGCGCAGTGTAGAAATAATCTACACGTGGATCGCCAGAAGCTACCAAAGTATCAATTGAACTTGTTGTAGAAACATAGTACATTCCTACATCTACTCTAGCCCAAAACCGAGCCCAAAGTGGATTTGTATTTTTAGGTGTTTCGTTCCATGTAATCTGTGCATCTTCACCATCTCCAATAAATACAGTGCCTGCATTCATTAATGTTCTAGCTGCTGCATAATTTCCACGACGAACTAATACTTTTAATTTTATAGTGTTTGCTAGCGTAATCCATTTATCGATATCACCACCATACATTAAATCCTCTGCACCTGGCTCAAGGATTCCTGTGCCTGATTCTTGTACTTCTGCAATGCCTTGGTCCAACATAGGAATCAATGCATCATAGATAGATTCTGGAGTATCAAATTTTGGTGTTAATATGGAACCATCTTCAATCGCGCCTTTTATAGCTTCTGAAAAAGGGACATCACCGTGTAAATCTGTTAACATCTGATAAAAATATGCTTCCATAATTCTACCCATACCAGCGTAAATCGGTTGTCCACTTTTTTTAAGGAAATCAATATCTGCTAAACAACGAGCATAAGCTCTTGTCCAAGCCCCTTCTACATCTACCGATTGCATTGTGTAAAATTCTAAAAAAGAAGAACCAACACCGTGTCCACCTGTCCAATATTGACCCCACATAGAACCTATAAAGTTCCAATCTCTTGACAATGGTAGTGCCATCTCTACTTGAGCTGCGGGAAGTACTAACGCCGGAGTTGCTGTTGAAGCCCTGTTCGGATCTTGGTTAATATCTAAGCCTTTTTCACAAGATGCAAAATAAGTAAGTGATAAGCAAAATGCAATTATACGTACTTTTTTTAAATTAAACAATTTCATATATTTGATTTTATTTATTATTAAAATTTAATCTTAACGTCAAATCCATAACTACGTGCTGTAGGAAGAGAACTAAATTCTAAACCTTGAACATTGCCCGCCTGGCCAAAAGAGTTTGATTCTGGGTCAGCAAATACGTTTTCTGCAGGAAGCCAATATTTTAAATTTCTACCATATACTGAAAGTGTGATAGCGGTAATAGGAGCCTTTTTAAAATATTTCTTTTCTATAGTATAAGAAACACTTGCTTCTTTTAATTTGAGGTAGCTAGCATCAACAAGATCCTGTGATTCTGGCAGATTGCCTACAAGTGTAAATAAATTTGTTAGTGGTGTTGTATTCTCACTAAAAGTACCATCGCCGTTATCTGTTACACTACCCGGTATAACATAAGGCTGTCTGTCATTTATCAAAGAAGTTACCGTAGTACCATTAAAGTCTCCTGCTTGTTTAGTTCCTGAGTAGAATTGACCACCTTGTTTCAAATCAAATTGAATATCCAGTGATAATCCTTTCCATGAAAAATTAGAACCAAAGCCCATTTGATATTTAGGTTGATATGAGCCAAAATAACTATAATCTACTGCTGCTATTGGTGCACCTTGAGCATTTACAACAATATTTCCGCTCGGATCACGAACAAAATCTAATGTTTTAAATGTTCCAAAAGGCATTCCTTCTTTCGCAACAATCTGAACACCACCAGTATTAAGGGCTAACTCATCAGACTCGTCAGAAACTTTCGTAACTGTATTTATGTTTTTAGTAAAGTTGTACCTGAAATCCCAATTTACATTTTTAATATTACGTAATGCAGAAACTCTAACAGACAACTCGTGTCCTTTATTTTCCATGGCACCTACGTTTTTGGTCGTAGATCTGTAGCCACTAGATGCTGGCAATGCAACATCTATTAATAAATCTTTTGTATTCTTATAATAATAGGTATATTCTAAATGAAGATAATCTTTTAGTAAATCTAAATCTGTTCCTACTTCCCAAGAGAATGTATTTTCAGGTTTTAAATCCGGGTTACCGATTGTATTGTTAATTGTATAACCGCTAACTGTAGAGCCATCTAATCCAACGACTGGAAATTGAATTGGAAAATTTCCATCTATATAATCTTCATATCTTGGGCTTGCGTCAAAAGTAGAGAATAATCTATATGCATTTGGATCTCCGCCCACTGTGCCTACATTTGCTCTAACTTTCCAATAGGAAAACCAATCCGTTTTCTTTTTCAATAATTCCGTTGGTATAAAAGACACTCCACCAGACTGGTAAAAGAATCCTCTGTTTCCTGCAGGCAATGTTGAAGACCAGTCATTTCTAGCAGAATATTCTGCAAATATCATATTTTTATATCCAAAAATAATGTTTCCATAAAGTCCGAAAATTCTAGCCAATAAAGCAGTATTTGTTGTCTTTGGGATATCAACTGAGTTGCTTAAGTCGTAAAATTCAGGTATAATCAAACCAGCCTGAGACTTGCTCTGTAACACATTTGTGCTTCTCTGTTGGTAATTATATCCAGCAATAACAGTCAGGTCGAATTTTTTACAAATTTCTTTATGAAAAGTAGTAATAAAATCTAACGTCAATTGATTTCTTTTTTCATATTGTTCTACGTAAGAACCAATACCCAACGACGCACTATTAGGATAATTATATTTTGGTGATTTTAAATAGGTGCTACTCAAGGTAAGGTTAGTTCCAGCCCTTGCCATTAATGAAATATACTCTACTGGTTTTACTTCTAATTCAATAGAACCTAACAAGTTATCTACTTTAATGTCATTGTTTTCATTATTCATGATATAGAATGGGTTTGGAGTATAACCACCATAATATCCATTAAAATCATGATAAATGCTATTGTAATCCTTTAATTCACTTACAGGAATATTTACTGGCTGTTGAATCAGTCCTTGATATGGTCCTGAAAAGTTACCCGAACCAGCTCCAGTTATAACACGCTGGTTAACATTTGAGTATTGTACATTGAATTTTGAAGATACCTTATCAGATAATTTTGCAGCACCATTCGCTGTTACTGAATGTCTTCTGTAGAATGTATTTGGGAGAATACCATCATTTCGTGTGTTTCCATAAGAAAGATAATATGTAAATTTATCATTCCCACCTTCAATTGCAATGCTGTTTCTAAATGTTTTGCCAATATCAAAAGCATCTTCGATTTGATTTTTAATTGCGCTATATGGACGAATTAATTGAGATATTCCTGTTGGTGTTACTATTGGTGGTGTCCATGGACGAACAACGCCATCAAACCCAGGACCCCAAGAGAAATTCTCAATGGCATCAGGAGCATTGTTATATCCTTGTCCGTATTTATCTTGTCTTTTTAAGTTAAGATATACTTTTTCAAAACTTATCCCAGAAGAAAGGGTTACATTGAATTTTTTATCTTGTTTTGAAAAGCTTTTTCCACTTTTGGTAGTAATCATAATTACTCCATACTGACCTCTTGAGCCATATAATGATACTGCTGCAGGACCTTTTAACACAGTAATCGACTCTACGTTATTCGGATCTATATCTGCACCTCTGTTACCAAAGTCAATAGAATTATCAGAATTATTCTCAACACCACTATTTGTGTTATTGTTTATCTGAAGACCATCTACAATAATTAAGGCATTATTATTGCCGGTAACGGATGCTTCACCTCTTAATACTATTCTAGTAGAAGCTCCCATCTGTCCAGATGCGCTATTAATACGTACACCAGGTGCTTTTGACTGTAAGGCTCCAAAAATATCAGTAGCTCCTTTATTAAAATCGTCACTTTTTACTGTATTTGTAACGAAAGAAGTACTTCTTTTCTCTCTTTGAATAGCCATCGCTGTAATAACTGTTTCTTCAATCAACTGTCCTTCTGCAGCCATTGATGCATCTACCTTAAGTGATAAAATAGCTTTTTCTAAATTGGTGTAACCGATGTAAGAAAAGACTAAAGCAGATACATCTTTTGGTAATTCTAATGTATACTTACCATCAATGTCAGTTACTGTGCCTAAGGTAGA
>JANNVS010000053.1:0-2356 GCA_031414515.1 Sphingobacteriales bacterium
CTCATAACTAAGATAATCAATAATACTTAGTTTACGTAGCAGATATTTATTTTACGCTCTCTATCAAGAAAACTTATCTTTTATTTTTGCTAATCACTTGGTATTAAATATACAAGTAATTAAATTTTCTAATACTTAAAATAAAAAAAATGAAATTCAATTTTATCTTGCCTACACTATTTGTGTTGTTGCTATCTTTTAATGGGTTTGCTCAGTTTGGTTCTTTAAAAGGTAAAGCTAAAGAAGTAACAAAAGAAGTCAAACCTACAGAAACGCCAAACGTTACAGAAAAAGCTACAAGCACAGTTGCAAAAGCATCAGGTGCAGGAATTTTTATTTGGCCTGATGGTTCAAGTAATTTAATCGCAACAGATCCATATTCTTCTCCAGCGCATGATAAAAATGTAGGTAAAATTGTTTTCTCTGATCAAAAAATACTTGCAGAAAACACCAACGAAACACTTTTTAAATCGACATTCAAGATAGATGATCCAATTTATGGTCGTGTTTACACAAAAACGTCTATTAAAAATTACGCGCTTTACAGAAATGGCGATGTAACCAGTTCTGCAAAAGTAAACGACAAAAGTTATTTATATATAAAGATTTTTATTGATGGTGTTGATCAAAGTTTTTTGTTCGCAAATGATGACAATGGCGGAAAATATGAAACATGGAATTCTTGGCAAATATTCGTTTCAGCAAGAGGCGATGATGCAAAAAACAATAAAGCAACTGTTGTTGAAGCTTTCAATAAATTAAGTCCTGGAAATCACAAAATAAAATTGCAATGTTTTGGTGGTGAAAATAATATTGATTATACGATTCAACCAATTGCAGAAGGCGAATTTACACTAAATGTTGAAGCAGGAAAAGCTATGAAAATTGGAAAAAACTGGGCTTTCTATAAAGCAGCAATGACCAATCCTGCATTAGATAAACAAATTGTAGATGCCATTAATAAATATGCAAGTTCACAAGGTTGGAAAGAAACATTTTCAAAAGCAAAAATTACTGATGCAGATTGGTATGTGACCAAAGCAGAATGGACTGGTATTCCGTTGTATCGCACTATAAACGCAATTGTTTATGCAAAATGGCCAGACGGACATTGCACCGCACAAGAAGTTTCTGTAATTCAGAATTATAATGATGGCGCATTCTCAAAACTAACAGAATATAACGCGGTAGGAAATCAGTATAAAATTGATTGCGAGTAAAATTAATTTTTTATAATAAGTTAAACTTTTAAGCCAAGAACATTCAATAGTAATGATTGTTCTTGGTTTTTTAAAAGGTTCTTTATTTGAATAAAAAATGTTAGCTATGATAAATAGAAATTTATTATTCAGCATTATATTGTGTGTAATCTGTTCTTGTGAAAAAGCTCAAATTAAAAAAGAGCACATAAAAATTACAACAGCACCAGGTCCAGAAGATATTCTATACGATAAAATCAACAATCGTATTTTAGTTTCCTGTAATGAGCGAAGAGACGGCGAACCGGCACACAGCGAAATCCAGCAAATAAATATTGAAACTAATATAAGTATCACGTTGCCTTTCATCAATATGCCTGCTATAGAGTTCAAACCAGTAGGTTTTGATTTGCAAACTATAAATGGAATCCAATATTTATATGTGGTGAATTACACTCAACCAAGGTCAATAATTCAGTTTAAAGTAAACAAAGAAAACCTTGATTTTGTAAAAGAATATAAAAATGAATTACTCATTACACCAAATGATTTAACAGTGCTGCCAAACGGCAGTTTTTATTTTTCCAACGATAAAGACTCACCGAATATTATTGAATTACTCACCAATCCAAACGGCGGCTCAGTAGGATATTGTGATGGAAATAATACATGGAAAAAAGTAGACAGTGCAGTTGGTTTTCCAAATGGTTTATACAATGAAAATGATACGTTGTATGTTGCTACGTCAAGACATCGCGCACTCTATAAATATGAGATACAATCCAATGGCAACTTGTTGAACAGAAAAGTACTTTCCAATATCAATGGCTTTGATAATATTTCTTCTGATGAAGATGAATTGATAATAGCAGTGCATCCAGACGAAATAAAATTTGCATTGCTGTCATTAATTCCAACAACACTATCACCAAGTAAAACGTATTCTATTAATAAGCATACAGGTATATCCAAACTTATTTTCGAAAATGACGGCACATTGATTTCAGGCTCATCTACTGCACTGGTAATTGGAAATGATTTATACTTATCTCAGATTTTTGGTGAGTATGTGCTTAAAATTGAGAATTATAAAGAGTAATATAAACTACTACACTCTTCAGTAGCTCAATTAAATACTTATTTCTAATTACTTACCG
>JANNVS010000054.1:0-3084 GCA_031414515.1 Sphingobacteriales bacterium
GATAGAACAGGCGATGAGGCTGTAGTTTAGTTATTTCCAGTGTCCATTCACCCAATGCCATCCATGTTTGTTATTTTTCCAGTGACCAGCTACCCAAACAACATTATTATTTGGCATTATCCATTTTCCTTGTTCATAAACGTATTGATTTACCTGTGGACTCCAAACCCAATCTCCATCTATCCAAATATGTTTTGGACCTGGGCAAGCAGGACGAACAACTACCACATTTGGTGCATTAGGACGAACTTTTACATATCTTACATTGCCATTATTTACTTTTACATAAATCTTTGGCTTTGCATTTAATTGGTTCATACATATAAAAACAAGCATTATTAAAAATGATTTTTTCATAAAAAACTTTTATTATTTGACTTCAAAAAAATAAAAAGGTTTAATTTAGAAATTTTTTTTGTAAAAAATTTGCATAATTGGTTGAATTCATTTTACATTAGCCGTTGATTTTAAAACTCATCAACAATATTCTGTCTGTGGGAAAAAAAGTAAAAAAAGTAGAAGCTAAAAAAATAGCAAAGCCTATTTCAAAAGCAATACCTAAGAAAGCAGCTACAAAGAAAGTAGTTCAGGCAAAGAAAACAAAGCCAGCTACAAAATCTAAAGTAGTTGTAAGGCCTGTTATAAAAAAGGTTACACCTAAAGTAGTAGTTAAAACTGTAACAAAAAAAATAGTAGCAAAACCGATAGTTAAGAAAGCTGCAAAAGCAGTTCAGAAAAATACACTAAAAAAAGTAGCTTTAAAACTGGAACCCAAAAAAGCAAATAAGGCTATTCCAATAAAAGCTAAAACTCCTGTAATAAAAATAAAACCCACAAAACCTGTGTTAAAAGTAACATCACCAGCAAAACCGACAACAAAAAAAGCCGATTCTGTAAAAGTAAAACCGGTACCGAAAGTTGAACCAAAGAAAGTAACAACTGTCACCTCACCTATTAATGAAATAGAATTAGTGAAGACAGAAGAAATAAAAACAAAGGTGGCTTATAAACCCAAAAGAACACCTAGTAAAAAAACGAAAAAAACGATAGAAATTCCTGTTCGAATGGCGCCGCCACCACCACCAGGTGGATTTCGTAAGATAATTGTAGATTATAAGAATGTTCCAGACGAAGTATTAAAGGCTTTGTCGGATAAATATCCACATGGATATAATAAAGGCATTATAAGATTTACGAATGCGAAAAGAGAATTAGTTTCTGCCGTTCCAATTGAGTTAGGTGAATATTCCTATTTAGTGAAAGTTAGCATACATTTACAAAAAATGGTGAAAGACTATGACGAAGATGAATTATTCACTGATGTTGCAGTGCCTATTTCTGAAAAAGAAATACCTATAGGTGCTGGTGGTGATTTTGATGATTTTGACAAGAGCGACGAAGATGATTCTCCTAAAAAGAAAGCGAAAGGCAGAGTTAAAAGTGCTGACGACTTAGAATATGGATTCGATGACGACGACGACGATGACGACGATGACGATGACGATGACAATAATGAAACAAAAACTGATGAAAATGATGATGATGATGATGATGATGATGAATAGAAAATATATCGTAGTAAAAAAAGGGATTCAAAATTTTGAATCCCTTTTTTTATGTCAACCTATAGAAGACAGAAAAAGAAGTAAATACTTTATAATATAGAAAGTTAAAAAACTTAAAATAATTAGGATAAAAATTAAAACAGCAATAATTGGTAATACAATCGGCCAGGCACTTCCCTGATGTTTGCCTTCTTCAAAATGCTCAATAGCTAAAACTAAATTTCGCTGATTTGCTTTGTAAAAAATATCAAAAAATCTTCCAACAAATGGCACTAACCCTACTATTCCATCAATCGTAATATTTAAAATCATTTTAGCTACCGATTTGCCACTGGCACCGTTTCTCACCATAGCCACTAATAAATAGGCAGAAATACCATAATCTATTAAATCTCCGAAACCTGGTATTAATCCTATAATCGGGTCAATACCAAAAGTGAAATTTGTACCAGGAATACGAAACTGGCTATCCATTAATTTAGTAAGTCTTGCAATCTTTTGCAATTGAGGTGGAATTGATTTTCCTTCTATTTCGCTTTTTACAGACATCTATGATTCAAATACAATCATTTTCAAACCCACTAAATGCTTTTCTTCGTAAGAAACTTCCAAAAATCCAAATATTCCACCAGAAGCTTCCGCAATAGATTCCGCTAAACTTCTCAATGATTTTAGCAATGCACGTGCATATAATGAATCAATCTTTGGCAAAATGGAATTTAATCTCTCCAATTCGTTTATTAAAGCCTGTGTACGTTCATTGGCTTGTAGATTTTCGTATTGAGAAACAACACTTAATAGCTCAACTTCAAATGTTTCATCTACCTCTTTGAAAAAATCAAAAAGAATCGGATCGCCAGTTGTTGTGCGAATACGAATTATGTGTTTTGAGTGTTCTTCTTCTTTTGCATCAAAGTTATCATCTGCACTACCTATCAGATAAGTAACTAATGAAGGTGATGCCATTAAAAGATTTCTCTCTACTTCCGTTAAATGATTAAATTGTATGATTGACATTTTCGTATATTATTTTGCAAATCTACAAAAATTTAGAGAAAAAAAATGTGTATTCATTTTGTTGTTTAGTATTTTTAATGTTTTATTCAAAAAAATTACCACAGAAAATATTTACTCTTTATGTATAGAATTATTTTAAAGAAATTCCATAAATGGTTTGAAAAAATACACAAGAATACGGAAGCTGGCATTATAAATATAAGACATCAATTATATTTTATGGATTTTGAAGAAAGAGATAGTGATGTCTTTGTCGTTACTTATTTAAAATCTGGCACTACATTAATGCAAGTAATATTACATAATCTGTTGACTGATGGCAGTATGGATTTTGATCATATTTACGACGTATCGCCATGGCCAAAAAATCAATCCTTTAAAAATCAGACAGTTGATAAAGTAAATAATTTACCGTCTCCAAGGATATTAAAATCGCATGATGATTACAATTCCTTTGATAAAGAAATGAAAGGTAAAATTATTTATGTTTTTCGAGATGGAA
>JANNVS010000055.1:0-15533 GCA_031414515.1 Sphingobacteriales bacterium
CTGCACGATTAATGGCATTGAATGGCGCAGAAATTTTGATTTATCCAACGGCTATTGGCTGGGAAAGTACTGACAAACAAGAAGAAAAAGAAAGACAATTTTCTGCATGGCAAACCGTACAACGAGGTCATGCAATTGCTAACGGGTTGCCAGTTGTTGCTGTGAACAGAGTAGGACATGAACCGGATTGGACAGGTGTTACCAATGGCATTCAATTTTGGGGACAAAGTTTTGTGGCTGGACCACAAGGAGAAATTTTATTTTCTGCTCCAAGTGATACTGAAATAAATGCTGTAATAGAAATTAACAAAAAGAGAACAGAAGATGTGCGCCGTATCTGGCCTTTTTTAAGAGACAGAAGAATAGATGCGTATCAGGATATTCTTAAAAGGTATGTAGACTGATTTATTTAATATCTGTTTCTTCACTCAATTCTTTTATAGTTTTTTTTGCTATTACTAAACATATCTGTTTATTTTTCTATGAATTTTGTTGCCTATTTTTCTAATCTATAATAAAATAAAAAAAATGCCGGACACAAATCCAGCATTTTACTTTATTTGCTAAATATTTTTTACTTATTGTAAAACTTCTTACCACTCTTAGCATAATCCACTAAGATTTGTGCAGGTTTAAAACGAGCACCAAATTTTGCTGTCAAATCATTTAAAATATCTACTACTTGCTGCGCGCCTAATGTATCAATATACCTGAACGGACCGCCACGGAAAGGTGGAAAGCCTAATCCAAAAATAGCACCGATGTCTCCATCCAACGGATTCTCGATGATACCTTCTTCCAAACATAACGCAGCTTCATTTACCATTGACATTCCACAACGCATATGAATTTCATTTGCATCAAACTTTTTACGAGCATTGCCGCCATAGAAAGAATAAATATTGCTGTCTACTTGTCCTGAAACTTTCCTGCCATTTTCGTCGTACTTGTAAAATCCTTTTTTGTTTTTTCTTCCTTTGTAGCCAGCTTTAGAGATTTCCAGCAATGTTTTACTTACTTTAAAATCTGGCCGCTGTTTCAACATTTCCTGCATCAATTCGCCACTCATGATATGTGCGCCGACATCAATACCGACTTCATCTGAAAGCGTGATTGGACCGACAGGATATCCGAACAAGTTCATCTCTCTGTCAATTTGTAAAATATCACCACCTTCATCCAACATTAATTGTGCTTCGTTCATCAATGGTGCTAAAATTCTTGTAGTATAAAAACCAGGTCCATCATTTACAACAATTACTGTTTTCCCTTGTCGCACGCCAACATCAAAGCAAGTAGCAATTACCCAATCAGCTGTTTTATCTGTTTTAATAATTTCTAATAAAGGCATTTTTGGAACTGGCGAAAAGTAGTGCATACCAATCACCAACTCAGGGTTTTTTGCGTTGGCAGCAACTGATTTTATTGGTAATGCAGAAGTATTCGTTGCAAAAATAGTATTTGGTTTTACATTTGCTTCTACCTCTTTTAAAATATTTTGCTTTAGTTTCAAATCTTCAAATACGGCTTCAATAATAATTTCCTGATTGTCTAAATCTTCATAATTTAAAGAGCCTGAAAGCAATGCCATTTTTTCTTCCAGTTCAATTTTTGTCATCGCTTTTTTAGAAACTCTTTTGTTGTAATCGTTATAGATAGTTTTGTATGCAGACGAAATCATATCCTGATTAATATCTTTCAACAACACATGAATATTATCATCCATAGAAACTTCTGCAATTCCAGCACCCATAAAACCTGCACCAATCATGCCAAGGCGATGCACATGTTTTATTTTATCTTCGCTATAAGGATTTTTCTTTTTATCCGTCATCGCAAAAAAGATATTTATTAATTGTGGTGAAACATTTCCTAACAATAATTCTTCAAATTTTGTTGCTTCTGCATCTAACCCTTTTTCCATGCCTTGATTCCAGCCAATTTCTACACATTCCATAATTTTATATGGTGCTGGATAATTGCCATGTGCTTGTTTATCTACCATTTTTTTAGCTTGGTCGAACACAATTTTATTTACTAAAGGCGCTTCCAAAACCATATTCATTATAGATTTTTGAATAGATGGAAAACCTGCTTTTATATTTAATTTATTTCGCTCATGATGGATGGGTTTTTTCACTAATTCTAATGCCATCTTTTGAGCAGCATTTTGCAATGAAGAAACATGTACTACTTTATCTACCAAACCCATTTTTAATCCTGGATAAGCAAATATATTTTTACCTGTCAACATCATGTCTAAAGAAGCTTGCAAGCCTACTAAGCGTGGTAATCGTTGTGTACCACCACCACCAGGCAATAATCCTAATTTTACTTCTGGTAATGCCATTTTAGTCGACTTATCATTAGACGCAATACGAGCTTGACAAGCTAATGCAATTTCTAAACCTGCACCAAGACAATTTCCATGAATAGCAGCAATGACTGGTTTTTTAGAGGCTGCTAAATTATTTAAAATTTGATGACCTTTGCGTGTGAAAGGTTCGAAGTCACCTTTTTGTTTTACTTTCTGAAACATTTCAATATCTGCACCTGCAATAAAATCTTTTTTCTTGCTGGTTAATACAAATGCTTTAATTGAATCGTCAGCATTTAATTCCAAAAAAACTTCTTCAAATAAACCAATTAAATCAGTACCGACTTTATTGATTTTTTCATTTTTCTGGTCCATCCAAATTGTACAAACACCATTTGTATTTTTTTCTATTGTGATATAATCTTCACGTTTTATAGTTGCCATTGTTTTTGTTTTACCCTCTAACTCCCTAAAGGGAGAACTGCTTACCGAAAGCTCAACTCTAGAGGTTTTGGTTTATGAAAAATATTTTAAACACTAAAGTCCCTTTAGGGATTTAGTATTTCTTAATTATCATTGCATGACCGTGCGCGCCTGCAGCACATGCTGCTAATAATGCATATTTGCCACCTTCTTTTTGTAAGCGATTTGCAGCCATTGTAATTAAACGACCACCAGTTGCACCAAATGGATGTCCAATTGCTAAAGAGCCACCCCAAGTATTTACTTTGTTTAATGGAATTTGTCCAATTGGTGCGTCTACACCTAATTGTTTTTTACACCATTCTGCAGATTTTAATGCGTTTAAATTGGCTAAAACTTGTCCTGCAAATGCTTCGTGAATTTCAAATACATCGATATCAGCAATGGTTAAGCCTGTTTGTTTTAAAACTGCTGCAATAGAATAAGCTGGTCCTAATAATAGTTCTTCGTATAAATCACCACCAGTAAATGCATAGTCAACGATTTCTGCCTTTGGTGTTAATCCTAATTCTTTTGCTTTGTCTTCTGAAGTTAATAAAACTGCGGTTGCACCATCCGTTAAGAAAGAAGCATTTGCTGCAGTAATCGTTCCAACGTATTTATCAAAAGCAGGTTTTAATTTTGCCATTTTTTCTACAGTTGAATCACCACGTACACCATTATCTTTTGAAATAGGCGTGAAGTTTGGTGGTAATTGTACTGGTACAATATCTGTCATAAAACCGGCTTCAAATGCTTTTGCTGCGTTTTGATGAGATGCTGCTGCAAATTCATCTTGTTCCTCGCGTTTCACACCAAATTTTTGTGCTAAGATTTCGCAATCTTGTCCCATAGTTCTGCCTGTAATAAATTCAGAAACGGATGGTCTGTCAGGTAAAAAATCACCAGGTCGCAAGGTAGTTGCAAATTTTGCATATTCCATTGGTGTGCTTAATTTTTGCGCAGCAAATAATTTTTTACGCATTTCTTTTGTATAACCAATTGGTGTATCAGATGTACATTCTGTACCACCTGAAATGATAACATCAGCTCTGCCAAGTTGAATAGAATCTACCGCATTGCACATTGCCTGATTGGCAGAGATACACGCTTGTTTGACTGTATTTGCAGGAGCTTTCACAGGAACACCTGCGGTTACTGCAGCTTCTCGTGCTACATTTTCCGTACGTACGTTAGAAATTACGTTACCATAAATTACGCGGTCAATTTCATTTACATCGATACCTGTTTTGTCCAATAAACCTTTGATGGCAAATTGTCCTAACTGGTACGACATTAAATCCATATAGTCAGTTCCTGACTTCAAAAAAGGTGTACGAACACCATCTATAAAAACAACTTTTTTCATTTTAATAATTTTATTAAGTAAATATAGTAATTTCCAATGCATGCATTGTAAATTGAAGGTTAAGTTATTACTTAAATTGTCAAATTTGTCGGTTTGATTCTTTTTATTTACTTTTGATTGGTATGCAAACAAATAACAAACTTTGGGTGGCTTCTATTGCAGGAGCTGCATTTGTACTCGGTTTGTATTTATTGGCTAATGCCTATAAATACAAGTTTAAACAACAACAGACGGTAGTTGTAACTGGTTTGGCGGAAACTAATTTTGTAAGTGATTTGATTGTTTGGGACGGCAACTATAATCGTCAGTCTTTTGATATGAAATCTGCCTATGCACAATTAAAAGAAGATGAAAAAGTAATTCGTATGTTTTTGCAAACTATAGGAATTGATAAAATGGAAGTTTCTTTTTCATCGGTTACCATCAATAAAGAATTTGTAAGTGAAACCAATGATAAAGGAAGCTATACACAACGATTCAATGGCTATAACCTTATACAGAATGTCAGAATTGAATCGAAAGAAGTTACGAAAGTAGAAAGTGTTTATAAGGATATTGCTCAATTGATAGATAAAGGAATTGAGCTGAATTCTTCAGCACCTAGATATTATTATTCCAAATTAACAGATGTTAAAATAGATTTGTTATCTAAAGCATCGGCAGATGCTAAATTAAGAGCAGAGACTATTTCTAAAAACTCCGATGCTGGTTTAGGTGGTCTTGTAAAATCTTCTATGGGAATTTTTCAGATTACAGGTAAAAACAGCGATGAAGATTATAGCTATGGTGGTTCATTTAATACATCGAGTAAAATTAAAACAGCCTCTATAACAGTACGTTCTGAATTTCAATTAAAATAAATAATTTTCATGTCAACATTTAGAAACAAGACAGTCTTTATATCAGGTGCTTCGCGTGGCATTGGTCATGCAATTGGAATGCGTTTAGCAGCAGAAGGTGCTAACATTGTTATCGCTGCAAAAAGCACAGAAGAAAATCCAAAACTCGGTGGTACCATCTATTCTGCAGCAGAAGATATGACCAATGCAGGTGGCAAAGGATTAGGTATCAAATGCGATATAAGGAATGAAGATGATGTTGCTGCAGCGGTAAAACAAACTCTAGAAACATTTGGTGGCATTGATATTTTAATCAATAATGCTTCTGCGATAAATTTATCACCATTGACACAATTAGAAATGAAACGTTACGATTTGATGCAGGACATCAACACACGTGGCACGTTTTTATGTTCTAAATTATGCATGCCTTATTTATTGAAATCAGAAAATCCGCATATACTAATGTTGTCGCCACCATTAACTTCTATCACAGAACGTTGGTTTGCAGGTCATACAGGTTATTCGATTGCAAAATTTGGAATGAGTTTAGTTGTGTTAGGTTTGGGTGGTGAATACAAAGGCAAAGTTGGCGTAAATGCATTGTGGCCACGCACGACAATTGCAACTGCTGCTGTTATAAATTTGTTAGGTGGTGAATCTGTAGCAAATTCTTCCAGAAAGCCATCTATTATGGCTGATTCAGCGTATTATATTTTGAAACGCGATGCAAAAAGAACTACCGGGAACTTTTTTATGGATGATGAAGTTTTATTGAGCGAAGGAATTACAGATTTAGAACAATATTCGGTGAAACCAGGTTCGCAATTAACACCGGATTTTTTCGTTTAATTTTTTTCACACAAAATATTTCGTGCAAGATGCAAAGTGCGAAAATTAAAAAAATGAACAAGATTAAAGAATATTTATCATTCGAATTATTCTTCTGGATAATTGTTTTAATTTATTTGGCATCAATAAATCCAAACGTATCTCATTTTTCTTTTTGTTTATTTAAACAACTTGGAATTTCTTGGTGTCCAGGTTGTGGTATTGGTCGTTCAATATCTCATTTACTACATGGTGATATTATTAAATCAATTAATAATCACATATTTGGAACTTTTGCACTGCTTATAATAGTTTATAGAATTTTACAACTAATAATAAAAAAATCATCACTCAATAAAAAATCAATCTTATGGAAAATCTGTTTTTAAATCTTAAATCTATCACACCAACAGAAATGATAAATTTAAAAAATGTCACAGCTAATTTAGCGGAAGACAAACTTAGAAATTTCGTTGCCGTTTACAGTTCTAAACGAAGAGAGTCTGACACGGTATTAATTATTTCATGTGTAGGTTTGCTAGGTTTTGCAGGTATTCAACGGTTTCTTGTTGGACAAATTGGTATGGGTTTGCTATATTTTTTTACTGCAGGATTATGTTTTATTGGTACTATTTTAGATATCGTAAATCACAAGCAATTGGCTGATGAATATAATGCTCAGATGGCAAATGAAACGATGCAGTTAGTAGCATAATAAGCATTTATTTAACAGAATAGAAATCTTATTAGATACTTAAACACCTAAATTAAAATTAAATTTAGGTGTTTATTAGTTTTTAAAATGGCAGTTAGAAAATTTAATTATGAATTTGACGGAGTGAATTACTATAGGTTTAGTATTTACCGGTTAGGTAGTAATGTACAAACTGTTTATACATTTGTTATAGATGATTTATTAATTGATACTGCACAGAAATACAATCGTGAAAATATTTTAAAAGTTGCACAACAACATCAAATAAAAAAAATAATACTTACACATTGTCATGAAGATCATTCTGGAAATGTAGCCTATCTGATGAATGAATTAAAGATAGACGCTTTTGCACATCCTACAGCCGTAAAGATTTTAGGAAAAGGATATAAGATGTCACCATTAGGAAAAATTATGAATGGTAGCGTTGAAAAAGCGATTCTGAAACCAGTTTTTGAAAATGAAATTATTCAAACAAAAAACTTTTCATTACAACCTATTTTTACACCAGGTCATTGTGACGATCATTATTGTTATTACGAAAAAAATAAAGGTTGGTTATTTTCGGGTGACTTATATGTAGCAGATAAAATTAAATACTTTGCCTCTTATGAAAGTTTATTTACGCAAATAGAATCTATCAAAAAATTACTAGTTTTAGATTTTGATGTTTTGTTTTGTTCTCATAATCCAAAGGTAGAAAATGGAAAAAAAAGACTGCAAAACAAATTGCAATTTTTTGAAAATTTTGCAGGTGAAGTCACAAAATATTTTGAACAAGGTCATAATGCTCGTCAGATTTTTGCTCTAATGGGTTTGAAAGAAAACTATGTAAATAAATATATTACTTTAGGTGGGTTTTGTGCTGAAAATATGGTGCATAGTGTAGTTAGAGATTTGAAAATGAAATAAAAGATCGTTTACTCATTATATATGCCTTTCGTACTATTAATCTTGATTTAAATTAGATTAAATCTTAATTTAATTATTATTTACCACACATATAATAGATAAATCCAATAATAATAGACTAAATTTGATTTAAGTCAAAGAAAGATATAAAGTGATAAATGATATATCCATAGAATTAGACAATTTATTTGAGAAGATAAAAGGAAACAAAAAAATCTTTCATTTTACTGAAAATGTTACTATAAATGAACTTAAAAAAATTTGTGACTCATCCTTAAATTTAGTTTCAATCCTTGAATTTGAAAATAACACTTACAACAATTTATATTTCAATAAAAATGCGTTAGAATATTTCTGTGTTACAAAAGAAGATATTTATAAAGAAGGATTCGAATATGTAATAAAAACCACGCATCCAGATAGTATGGATTCTGTTTATATGCTAATAAAATTTTATAACGACATCATAAATCGTTCTACTATTTTTTCACACACACTCTATTTAAATATAAAAAATGAATGGAAATGGATATATTCAATTGTTAAGCCAGCAGTATATAATAAAGATGGAACCATAAAATACTTGATTGCTATTGCGTGTAGTTTAGATGATTTACTGGAGCCAGAACAACCCTTAGCAACAGAAATTAATAAAGATTTATATGTGGATAATGTAGCAAAATATAATTTATTGTCTGAGAGAGAAAAAGAAGTTTTAAGTTTGATAGCACAGGAATTGACCTCTAAAGAAATTGCAGATATACTTTTTATTAGTCCGCTAACAGTAGATACACATCGAAAACATTTGATAGAAAAACTAAAGGTTAAAAGCTCTATTGGTTTGATAAAATATGCAATTCTGTTTAATCTTATATAGTTTTCCATTTATCTCTACATTTTAATTCTACTTATATTTTGGCATTAATGCTTTATTTTTTAGTTTATTTTTTATTTTAATACCTAAATATTGGTATTTAAGTATACATGTGCGTAATAAATTTTGATATATATCAAAATTAAAAAATATTCAGTTTTAAGTACACAAATTAATTGTTTTAAATAAGTAGCATATCGATTTGAAATATACCATTTAATCATTCAGATTACCGTCTACTCATTTTGTTAAGATTTAAGATGATATCTGTTTATTTTTAATGTGTACCGTTATTGAAAAATGCTATAAAACACATGTCATGAATGAAATTATCAATGAATTAGATGCTTTATTACTAAAAGTACATGGTAATAAAGAAGTACTTCATTTTCCGGATAATATTTCGTTAGAAGAACTAAAGATAATTTGTGAGGCATCGCCTCAGATGGTTGCTATTTTTGAATTAAATAAATATACCTATTCAATGGTAGCTTGCAATAAAAGCGCATATGCTTTTTTAGGCGTTTCTGAGAATGAAATCCTTAAGCTTGGGTTTAAGTATATCTTAAAAATAATACATCATGATAATATCAATTCAGTTTATAGACTAGCTAAATTTTTTAATAATTCAGAAAATAGAAATAAAGTATTTTCTTCTACCTGGTATCTCGAATCCAGTAATGGTTGGGAATGGTGTTATACTAGTATAAAGCCTGCCATATTTCATGAAAATGGAGCCGTAAAATATATGGTTGGTGTTGGATGCAGTATAAATAATATGATGAAAACTAAAACTCAATTTAGACGTTTTAGAAAAGATTTAAATTTCTTTGAAGAGAACCTAGAAAAATATCTATCGATGACCGAACGCGAAAAGGAAATCTTAAAATTAATTACAGAAGAATTTACTTCACGTGAAATTGCGGAAAAGCTATTCATCAGCCACCTTACGGTAGATACTCATCGTAAAAATCTTATTGAAAAATTAGAAGTAAAAAACTCATTAGGCTTAGCAAAATATTCCTTACTCTTTAATTTAATGTAATTAAAGATGAATGATTTGTTTAATAATTTCATTTCTATTCTATAGAAACCTTAAATTTTGGTATTTTACAAAAGTTTTTAACTTTCTATATTTGATATAAATCAAACATGTTAGTATGAATGGAAATGAGACAGAACTGGAGTCATTATTAAAAAAAATAAAGAATAACAGAAATTCCTATGATTTACCTGAGAATCTTTCTTTTGAAGAATTAGTAGAAGTATGTGAGGCTTCGAGTCAAATGGTAATTCTTTCTGAATATTTTAAATTCTCTATGTCTATGGTATTTTCAAATAAAAAAGTTTGTGAAGTTTGGGATACCACCAGTGAAGAAATAAATAAACAGGGATTTAAATACATTTTAAAGATTATACATCCTGACAATTTAGGTGCGGTTCTTCTTGCTATGAAATTCTTTAAAGATCCTAATAACCAACACAAATTATACTCAAGTACATATTATGTAAATACAAAGGATGGTTGGCAATGGTATTATGTAACAACAAAAGCCGTAGTATTTAATGAGGACGGAACTGCAAAATATTCCTTATCAGTTTGCAGTAGTCTAAATGATGTATTGAAATCAAGAAAACAAAATAAACAATTTAGAAAGAACATAAATTTTTATGAAGATAATGCTGCGAAATATCTTTCCATGACAAAACGGGAAAAGGCTGTTTTAAAATTAATTGGTGATGAGTTTACTTCTATTGAAATTGCAAAAAAACTATCAATAAGTACGATTATTGTAGATACGGATAGAAAGAATTTAATTAAAAAATTTGATGTAAAAAGTTCTCTTGGATTAGCAAAATTTGCTATTCAATTTAAATTGTAGATAAATTATTATTTTATAAATTTTCTTTAATGAATACAATAGTAAATGAGATAGATTTTTTGTTATTGCAAGTAAAGGAAAGTAAAGATATTTTCAATATTCCTGAAAATAGCACATTGGAAAAATTGAAACTAACTTGTGATGCTTCGCCATATATGGTTGCCATTTATAAATTAGAAAAATATTCTTTTTCAATGGTAGACTGTAATAAAAATGGATGTGATTTTTTGGGAATTAATAAAGAAGAAATTGAAAGCCTTGGATTTAAATATATTTTAAAAATTATACACCCAGAAAATATTAATTCTGTATACCGGTTTATTAAATTTTATAATAATATTTCAAACAATAATAAAACATTCTCCAGTACCTTTTATTTGAATTCATCTCGAGGTTGGGAATGGACTTACGCCTGCGTAAAACCAGCAATATTTAATGAAGAAGGAAAATCAAAATATCTGCTTGCTGTAGGATGTAGTATATATAATTTATTGAAATCAAAATCCCAATTTAAACGATTCAGAAAGGATTTAAATTTCTTTGAAGTGAATTTAGAAAAGTATCTTTCGATGACTGAACGGGAAAAAGAAATTTTAAAATTAATCGCAGATGAGTTTACATCTTTTGAAATTGCGGAGAAGCTATCTATTAGCCACTACACCGTCGATACGCATCGTAAAAACTTAATAGAGAAATTAGGCGTTAAAAGTTCTATAGGATTGGCAAAATTTTCTGTGCTGTTTGATATAAAGTAATTTCTAGATATTACTTCTACATATCAAGATAGTCAATTTTGAATTAAAAAACCTTTAAGATTTCACTATTTCTGCTAAATGCAACTATAGTTATCTATCCTTATATTTCGTTATCATTTATCATTCATTTATTATAAATACCTTAAATTTTGGTATTGTTGTAGTATTTATTCTTTTCTAAATTTGATTTTTATCAATAGCCATAAAACTATGAAAAATCAACCATTTATCAAGCTGCTTTAAAGGGGTCAAGTAGCTTGATAATCTGGTCTTTAATTTTTATTGACCGTTTGCTCAATAGAATTGCCATACAATCATTGAACAATCATTCACATAGAATAAGAGTTAGTTTTCACAAAACAATAAAAAAATGGAAACGCACGAATTTATAATGATATTAATGTTCTATGCAACTGCCTGGTTCTGTTTTTATGAAAAAAATCATACAGATGGAGAGCAATTTGATGAAGAATAATTTTTTAAAATAGAATAAAAAGCTCATATAACGATGAGACTTCCGAGATTCCCCAGATTCCTCATAACCATTCATCGTTATCATTTTTGCGTGTAAGCCTCGATTTTTAATCGAGGCTTTTTTTATTTTTTTATTTAGTAAAAAAATCTGCAATATTTTTTTTTACAACGTAAGGTTTTGAGCAGAAATTCTGGTTCAGGTTCTGGTACATGTCCAACATACAAAAACACATTGAACTATGGAGATGATAATAAAACAGAAAAATCAATTTAATACATTTATGAAAGCCCTAAAAATTAAGCAAAACAAGATTGTTTTGAGACTTTTAGAAAGAGTGTAATCAGGTTTTCTGTTGGGCTACTATGTTGTCAGTTTTTTGTATTTGTTGTGCCAATACATAATATTATACTACAATTTATATTTAGTAGTAAACAAATATGCTTTGGTAAAATTGATTTATTTTCTAATTCTTTTTTAAATTGTCCCTAAATCTTGGTATGTATTTATAAATTATTTAAGGATAGTCCATGAATCTTGGTATTGTTTTATGTTATTTTCACATATATCTTTGACATAAATCAACAACCATAAAACTATTTGAGATTCAAACGCATATTTGATAGGTTCGAAAAAGCTGTTTTATTAAGATTGAATCAGAAAAATTAAATTATGAAAACTATATAATGATGAAGTAATCAAGATTCCCCAATTTCCTTTTAAATTCCATCATTATTACATTTGCGTGTATGCCTCGATATTATGTCGAGGTTTTTTCTTGCAAAACTCAAAAAAAATACCTCACAATTAGTGAGGTATTTTTTATATTTAAGGATATGTTTTTTATTCAGCTGCGCTAGTGATTGCTTCTGTTGCAATAGCTTTTGCTTTTAGAGTTGCTTTTGCTTTTTTTGGTTTTGCTTCCACTTCTGCTTTCACAGCCACTTTCTTAGGTGTTACTGTTGCTTTTACTTTATGAGGCCTTGCCTTTCCGAAAGAGCCTGCAAATATTTTTCCTTTTCTGGTTTTTTTATCACCACGTCCCATTTTTTATTATTTTAAGATGAATATTGATTGATTGATTAGCGTGCAAAGATACATAATTATTTTATTGTTGCAATAAGCTCTTTTATGCGGATTTCCTTATACATTAAATCTGAAATGCATTACATCACCATCTTTCACAACATATTCTTTGCCTTCAATACGTAGTTTTCCATTTTCTCTGCAGGCTGCTTCCGTTTTGTATTGTAAATAATCGTTATAAGCTATTACTTCTGCTTTAATAAAGCCTTTTTCAAAATCAGTATGAATGACACTGGCAGATTGTGGTGCTTTCCAGCCTTCATGAATGGTCCAGGCACGCACTTCTTGCACACCAGCTGTAAAATAGGTGATAAGGTTTAAAAGTTTGTAGGCTGTACGAATGAGACGGTTTAAGCCAGGTTCTGTCAAGCCGTATTCAGATTGAAATAATGCTTTATCTTCTTCTTCCATTTCAGAAATTTGCGCTTCTACAGAATTGCTCAATACAATGACCTGTGCACCTTCTTCAGCCGCCATTTTTTGAAGCGCTTCAGAAAATTTATTTCCGTTAAGTATTGAAGCTTCATCTACGTTTGCAACATATAAAACGGGTTTATCTGTCAAGAAGCATAAATCTGCAAAAATCAACCTATCTTCTTTGGAGAAATTTAAAGAACGAATGTTTTTTCCATCGCTTAGGCATTGCTGGCATTGCATCAACACATCGAATTCGTGTTTAGCTTTTGGATCACCGCTTACCTTAGCCTGTTTTTGAATTCTTTGTGTTTTTCTTTCTACACTTTCCAAATCTTTTAATTGTAATTCCGTATCGATAATATCTCTGTCTCCAACAGGATTTATAGCACCTTCTTCGCGTAAAATATTTTCATCTTCGAAACAGCGAACCACATGAATGATGGCATCTACTTCGCGTATATTTGCTAAAAATTTATTTCCTAATCCTTCACCTTTTGAAGCACCTTTTACTAAACCGGCAATATCGACAAATTCAATGGTAGCTGGTAAAATTCTATTCGGCAGCACAATTTCTGCTAATTTATTCAATCTGTCGTCAGGCACATCCACCAAACCTACGTTTGGTTCTATGGTACAAAAACGATAATTACTTGCCTGCGCCTTTGCATTATTAGAAACTGCATTAAATAAAGTTGATTTTCCTACGTTTGGTAATCCAACTATGCCACACTGTAAAGCCATGATTTAATTATTAAATTGAAGATTTTAAAAATATGAAGTGCAAAAGTAAGAAAATGAATATGAATCAAAGATTATGAAGGTTTTATTATTTCAAATAGTGCTTTTATGCCTTTTATCATTTTTAAATGCCAAACGCAACCTAAAAGTAAGTCGTTGATTTAAAGCTATACTTAATTTAATTATAAACGGTTATTATAAGAGCGTACCACTCAGCAATAATGATGCAACTAGGAAATAAAACAGCAACCCTGTTACATCTACTAAGGTTGCAACGAATGGTGCAGAGGAAGTTGCAGGATCTGCGCCTAGTTTTTTTAATATGATAGGCAACATGGAGCCACATAAAGTGCCCCAAAGTACCACACCTAATAATGTAATTCCTACGGTTAAACCCACTAACACATAATGTTCTCCATATACTGGACTTATAGAAGACCAAATTACGATTCTTAAGAAACCGATAATACCCAACATACCGCCTAACACGAGTCCGCTCATTATTTCTCTTTTCATAACACGCCACCAATCATCAAATTTTATTTCGCCCAATGCCATAGCTCTAATAATTAAGGTAGATGCTTGAGAACCAGAATTGCCACCACTTGAAATGATTAATGGGATAAATAAAACCAGGATTACTGCTTTTGCTATTTCAGTTTCAAAAAATGCCATGGCAGAAGCAGTGAGCATTTCGCCTAAAAATAAAATTACTAACCAAGGTGCTCTTTTTTTTATTAATTCAAAAAAAGCTGTGTTCATATATGGCTCGTCCAATGCCTCGGTTCCACCCATTTTCTGGATATCTTCAGTATCTTCTTCACTTTGTACACGCAACATATCGTCGATGGTGACGATACCTAATAATATTCCAGCTTCATCAATTACTGGTAAAACAGCTCTATTATTTTTTCTAAAAATAGAAGAGGCATTTTCCTGGTCATCTGTTACATTTAGTGCAATATACTTTCTATCCATCAACTCGCTTATTTTGGTTTCAGGAGATGCAATCAGTAATTCTTTTAAGTTAATATCATCTATCAGTTTCTCGTTATCGTCTATAATATAAATAAAGTTGATATTCTCAATGCTTCTACCGAGTTTCCTGATTTTGATTAAAGCATCCTGCACCGTAAAATGGTCTTTCACTTCTATGTAATCAGGATTCATCAGCCTGCCTACGCTGTCTTCCGGATAGCCTAATAAAGCAAGTGTCTCAATTCTGTCTTCATAAGGCAGAAACAATACCAATCTTTTTACAGACTCGCTGGTTAATTCACTTAATAAAGCGGTTCTGTCATCAAAGTGCATGTTTTGAATTAACTCTGCTACTTTATTGGACGGAAGCGTATGTATAAGATTTTTTTGATGTTTTAAGTCTAAGAATTTTAAAGTCTTTACGGCACGATGAGGTTCTATGCTTTCAATTACCTTCTGACTGTATTCTGGATAATCATTTAGAAACTCTGCCAACTCTGAGGTTCTGAAATCAGAAAAGTTAGGCCGCTCTTGTTTGAGCACCTCAGCAATTAACTCTTCCTTAGTGATTTCCATTTCTGCAAAAGTAAGTTATTAATTAAAATAAAAAAAGTTCGCTTAGGCGAACTTTCTGTGATGATTTTCTTTTTAAACACATCTAAAGTAAGTAGGTGCTTTTGGTTTTAGTTTTTGTGCTTTTTTTCATGGTTACACTTTTTTTAGTGTGAATTGATTTTAGATTGTGTTCTTTATATACTAATTTCAACGATTTTTGGGTTTGATAAAAACCTTGTTCGGTTGTGAATTGATTTTAGATTGTGTTCTTTATATACTAATTTCAACAACATAATACAAAACCCAGTGGAAGCCTGGTTGTGAATTGAT
>JANNVS010000056.1:0-5060 GCA_031414515.1 Sphingobacteriales bacterium
CTTTTCCACGTTATCCAAAAAGTGCCGAGTTTTAATAATCTAAACAATAATTTCAATTTCTTATTTTTAAATCGTAAATCGTACATTGTAAATCGTACATCAGAAAATGCTCAACCAACGTCTATCACAAAAAATGCTTCAGAAGCTGTCGCCACAACAGATACAGCTGATGAAATTATTGCAGGTACCAACTGCAAATTTAGAACAACGTATAAAAGAAGAATTGGAAATCAATCCAGCATTAGAAGAAAGCATTTCTGATTTTGATGGTGAAAAAGAAGATTTATCTGAGCCAGAACAAATTCGCGATGAAGAAGATGAGAACTATGAAGATAAAAGTGAAGATGATTTTGCAGATAGTTTAGATGTACAAGAATATACAAAAGACGATACTGATTACAATAACGATGGTGGTGATGATTACAGAGGAAAAGAAGAAAAAAAATCTACACCATTTGCCGTTGGAAAAACCTTTCACGATTTTTTAGATGAGCAATTGCACCTGCTGGATTTAAATGAACACGATTGGCAAATTGCCGACCAGTTAATTGGTAGCATTGATGATGATGGTTATTTGCGCAGAGAATTAGATGCCATTGTAGATGATTTAGCATTTCAGAAAAACCTGACCACAACCGTAGAAGAAATAGAAGAAGTATTGCGTACTGTTCACCGCTTCGATCCATCAGGTGTTGGTGCGCGCAATCTGCAGGAATGCCTGCAAATACAGTTGGAGCGACGTGAACAAAATGCGAATGTAAAAATGGCATTGAAAATTATTAATACTCAATTTGAAGCCTTTACTAAAAAACATTACGATAAATTACTGAAGTCCTTAGATATTGATGAAGCAACATTGAAAGCAGCGATTGATATTATTTTACATTTGAATCCGAAACCAGGTGGTGCATCGGAAACATCGTCTGTAAATCATCAAACTATCATTCCGGATTTTACAGTAGAAAACATAAATGGTGAATTAGAAGTTCTTCTTAATGGAAAAAATGCACCCGATTTGCGTATCAGTGACTCGTTTAAAGAAATGCTGACATCTTACGGAAAAGGCAGCATGAAAGACAAAAAACAGAAAGAAGCAGTAGTATTTATCAAACAAAAAATTGATTCTGCAAAATGGTTCATCGATGCGATTAAACAACGTCAACACACATTATTTGTTACGATGGAAGCGATTGTGAGCTTTCAAAAAGCATATTTTTTAAGCGGTGATGAAATGAAGTTGCGGCCGATGATTTTGAAAGATATTGCAGAAATCACAAGTTTAGATATTTCAACGGTTTCGCGCGTGGCAAACAGTAAATATTGTCAAACAGAATTTGGTGTTTTTTCGTTAAAACATTTTTTCTCAGAAGGCTTACAAATGGAAAGTGGTGAAGAAGTATCTACACGCGAAGTGAAAAAAATACTGGAAGATATGATTTCAGTAGAAGATAAATCCAAACCACTAAGCGATGAATTTTTAACAGAACAACTTAAAGAAAAAGGCTACAACATAGCACGCAGAACCGTAGCAAAATACAGAGAACAATTAAATATTTCTGTCGCAAGATTAAGAAAAGAATTATAGTTAATAAATGAATAAATAAAAATACGTGCTTAAGATAATTGCCAAAACACTTTCCTATTTATTTCATCCATTAATAATAACGACATGGTTTGTGTTATTATTACTTTATACAAATCCATTTTCATTTGCAGGTCTATCATCAGGAGTTGTAATTGCAGTTGTTTTTATTAATACATTTATGTTTCCGGCAATATCTATTTTACTAATGCGAAAATTAGACTTTATCAATGACCTTGAAATGCTTGATAATAAAGAACGGATTATCCCAATGATTGCAACTATTGTCTTTTATGTTTGGGCTTATCTGGCAACCCGTAAAATTAATTTCCCTTATATGATGGGTGTGTTTATGATAGGAACTTTGGTTTCCCTGTTTGCCTCTTTTATGATTAATATATTTTACAAAATAAGCTTGCATGTTGTCGCCATAAGCGGCGTACTAACGGCGACATTAATGTTGGTTTTTATTTCTCCATCAGATATGAGTTATTGGTTTTTATCGGTGATATTATTAACTGGAGCTATAGCTTCAGCTAGGTTATATTTAAATTCACATACGTTAAAAGAAGTTTATATTGGATTTCTAGTTGGTGTATTTGGGCAAGTGTTTGGCCTATTCTTATTTCATTAATTACTGATTAATTCATTCTATTTATTTCTAAATTGTACATTTATCTCAATATTTAAAACTTGAAAAGATTTATTTTTTATTTTTTATTTTTTATTTTTTACTGTGCACATTCGCAAGACAGTATTCAGTATTTAAAAATTCGACATATCGTAATTCAAGGAAATAAAAAAACAAAACCGTTTGTCATTCACCGCGAAATGACATTACACGAAAACGATTCTTTTCCTGCAACAGAAATGGACGCAACCTTGTTACAACAACGATTAAATATTTTTAATATCGGTTTATTTAATGAAGTAACCGTAAATATCAAAAATTGGGAAGAAGATAGTTTAGATTTGATTATTCAGGTGCGCGAACGTTGGGTAATTGTTCCGTTGCCAATTATAAAATTTGCAGATCGTAACGTAGTAGAATGGTGGAAACAATACAGGCACGATTTTAAACGCTTACAATATGGTGCACAGGTAAACTGGCGCAATCTCTCAGGCAGAAATGATGTGCTGCAATTTGGTATGAGCTTTGGCTTTGCACAACGTTTAGATATTGGCTATGCGATTCCGCAATTCAACAGAAAAAAACAACAAGTAGGTATGTCTGTTTTTTTTACTATGTTGCGCACCAAACGCATTGCGTTTAATACAGTAGATGACAAATTAGCCTTTATGGATTTGGGAACATCGTGGCAATTTCAAAAGATAGAAATAACACCACAAATTTCTTATCGAAAAGGAATTAATACTACTCATTTTTTTACAGCAGGTTATGGAATTTCTACTATCAGCGATTCTGCATTCAAAGCAAACCCTAATTATTTTTTAGGCGATAAGAGACAGCAATATTTCAAAATTGGATACACGTTTGTTGCAGATTATAGAAATGTAAGAACCTACCCAACTGGTGGATGGTATATGCAGACAGGTTTTATGAATTATGGTTTAGGTTTTATGAAAACACGCTTGACAACGGCAAGTTTTCAATTAAGTAAATATTTTCAATGGAAAAAACATCAGCGATTTTCTGCAGCAGCCATGATTAAATGGCAATTTTCGTGGCCCATAAAACAGCCGTATAATTTGCAATACATCAAATCATTTGGCTACGAAGAAAATGCTGTTCGTGGTTATGAATTGAATGTAATGGATGGACAACATTTTTTATTATTTAAGAATGAATATCGTTTCCGCGTATTTAGTTTTCAAATGAGCAAGATTAAAAAATTTAAAGGAAAAAATGCAGGCATTTTAAATTCATCGCTTGCTTATTTGCCACTCAACTTATATTTAACAGCTTATTTTGATGCTGGCTATGCATGGGACAAATATTTCACTGATAATAATCAGTATAAAAATAAATGGCAATATGGCTACGGTGTAGGATTGAATTTTGTCACTTTTAATTCCAGACTTTTCCGTATCGAATACAGCATAAACAGATATTTAAAGAAAGGTGTATATTTACATTTCGAGCAACCTTTATGACAATTGGAATCTACAGCAGAATTTTTAAAGAAGAACATACACCGTATGTGTTAGAATTAATTGCGCAGCTTACCAAAAAAGAAATTCCATTTTTTATTTTTGATGAATATTATAAAGCATTCAAAAAACACTTACCAAAACAAAAAATAAGCACGTTTAAAAACCACAACGACGTTAAAAAAAATATTCACCTATTAATTTCGTTAGGTGGTGATGGAACTTTGTTAGATACTTTACAGCTGGTGCGCGACAGCGAAATTCCGGTAGCTGGTATCAATATGGGTAGGCTCGGTTTTCTGGCAGATATTCAAAAAGATGAAATCAAAGAGTTGATTGAATCGATTGAACAAAGCACCTATTCCATAGAAGACAGAACTTTGATTAGTGTAGAAACGAACAAGCCTGTTTTTGGTGAAGTAAATTTTGGGTTGAATGAATTTACGATTCACAAAACCGATTCTTCTTCCATGATTGTAGTGCATGTTTATTTGAATGGTGAGTTCTTAAATTCTTTTTGGGCAGATGGTTTGATTATTGCCACACCAACAGGTTCTACAGCTTATTCCTTAAGTTGCGGTGGACCAATTGTATTTCCAACATCAGGTACCTTTGTAATGACTCCAGTTGCACCTCACAACCTAAACGCACGACCAATTATTATTGCAGACAATACGGTTCTTTCTTTTGAAGTCGAATGTCGTTCCAATAATTTTTTATGCTCAATAGATTCGCGCTCTATTAATGTGGATAATACCTATCAGTTAGCAGTACGCAAAGCAAATTTTTCTTTCAAGCTATTGCGCATGCCAGAAAGCTCTTACCTAAGCACACTACGCGAAAAACTAAATTGGGGCGAAGATTCAAGGAATAGTTAAGATAGTAAACCTAATTGTCATCTGACATTAACTAATTCTATGTCAAAGATTAATACAGAATTTATTGGAATACTATTAAACTCACTACAACCATAAGCAAGAGCAGCAGGAATGATTAATTTAATTTTACCAGACTTCTTTATTAAAGGTAATCCCTGTCGCCATCCTTGAATTGTATTTTGTAAAAGAAACTCTGTTGGAATTGTACCAGATGTGTCAAATAAAGAATCATTGGTGAAATAACCTGTGTATTTTACATAAATATAAGAGTTGTCATTAGGAACCAGCCCAATTCCATTGTCTGTAATTGCATAATATAATCCTGTTGAAGTAGAATCAACAATAAGATGTTTGTCAGCAATATATTGATGTATGGATTGGTTATTTAATACGGCTATAGAATCAGTATATTTCTGGGTGCCACAAGTATCTGCCGGTATAGTATCTGTTGGTATAGGGTCAGGGTTATTAATTACCGGATCCGATTG
>JANNVS010000057.1:0-9060 GCA_031414515.1 Sphingobacteriales bacterium
ATTCATCCGTTATATCTTTTGGCAGCATATCTTCACGCAAACTCATAATTTGTCCAAGTTTGATATACGTAGCACCCAGCATTTCCAATCTACGTCTTAACTGAACGGCAAATGGCTGTTTGATTAAATTCTTCTTTAATAGAGGCCAGTGCAACCACAAAAAAAGACGAAGAAAAATATCTTTTGAAATACTGAATTTAGCTTTTGTAGCACGTCTATTGCGTAAATAAGCATAACCACCGCCAAATAATAACCCTGTAAGGTGTCTGTTGGTAATAATAAAACGAACAATTACAGAACTTGGTTTTCGTTCTATGTATTGTTCAAATATTCTATTTGAATCTTCATCCTGAGGATGTAAGTCAATATCTGCTTCTGCTGTTGTTGCTTCCATAATGGTAGAAAAAATAATTTTGTAAGATACTACATTGACGTAATTTCTGCAATCTTTTGTAAAATAAAAATCCTCGCAAAATAATTGCGAGGTTTTATTTTAATCAGTGAAATTGGCATTATGGTTTCTCAATCCTAATACCTACTATTTCTACTTTTCGTTGTTTTGAAGCTGGAATACCATAAATAGAATTGGCTTTATCTTTTCCGTTATCACTAATTTCTTTTGGAGCCATTGATTCACCAAAAGGAATGGATAAAGCATTTTTTGATAATACTTTGAAATTGTCACCTAAACGAGAATCAAAAAACTTAATGATACTTGCATTACGACGTTCGGATAATTTTTTATTGTATTCTTCCGAAGCTAAAGGCGACGTATAACCTCTAAATTCTAAAGTTACTACATAACCACTATCAACCAAATTTGATAACTCACGAATAACTGCATCTATTTTCGCATAACTTTTACCTATTTGAGTAAAGAAGGAAGAAACATTTTCTGCATCATCCGTTGATTTAGAGGTGAATTCAGGAAGTTTAGACTTGTACGAATAATACAAATCAGAGTAATCTGCAATATTGTCTTTTTTAGGTATATTATTATCAAAATATAATTCAATTGGTAAAATTGAAAGTATTTTTTCGGTTGTATTCACAATCGTAATTTGTGGTGTAACCGTTTCTGTTTTTACCACTATGGCAGGTATGCTTAATTCTATAGAATCTGTATATTGATGTGGAATAGTATCAGATGGAATAATATGATTTAATACCGTATCAATTAAATTCTGTGTAGAATCATCATATTTTACGCGCACCTTAGTAATCACTTCTGCTGGCACGTATATTGGACATTTTGGACAATCCTTAGGTTTTTTAATTTCACCAAATTCATAATTCAAGGCCAGCTCAAATGCACCTTGTGCTTTTGTAGCTTTCTTTAATCCAGAAACATTAAAATCATAAGCTGCACCTACACGCAATGTTTTATATAGGAAAGAAAGATAAACAATGGTAGCATCATTACCAATAGCTCTATAGCCAGCACCAAATCCAACACCTAAATCTTTTTTGTCACCTAATTTAACTTCTGCAATAGCATTTATTAATACTTGATTTGCTTTTTTCTGATTCTGAAAAAACACACCAGGTTGTACATTCCAATTTTCTTTTAATTTAACCTTTGCTTTTGCGTACGCAGAATGTCTTGATGGTAATTTGGAGTTAGTAAAAAATAAAAAATTTTGATTCGGCTCATGTAAGTTGGAAGTTGTACCGCCAACATCTAAAGTTGCTTTTTCTTTTATCTTCGTTCTGTAATTCAAACCCAATGTAAAATTTGGATAAGAAACATTATTATTCGAAAAAGTTTCTCCAGATAGTAATGATGGGTCAAAAGAGGAACCATTATATTGATTGTCAAATTGCAAGCCTAAATAATCTAATGATTTAACAGTGATACCTGCTGTGATACCTAATGTAATCAAGTGCTTTTCTTCTTTAAAGTATTTTCCAACATTCATCGTAAGATTAGGATTAATAATACTTAAATGACCATCACCAGCTCTATCATAAAGAAAACTGACACCACCACCTAAAAGCCAACCTTTAGAGAATTTTTTGAGTAGTCGGTCAAAGGAAGCTGTTGTAGTAGAATAAGGTACTGGCAAAGTGCGCCATTGATCTCTATAAAGTCCAGCTAAACGGTTCGTTTTGCCATATTCTGTAACACCTGCAAAAGCAGGGTTTAAATATAATGGATTGTATTGTATTTGACTAAAATGTGGATCTTGAGCTATTGCAAATCTAGCTGATGATACTATTAAAAAGCCTAAAATTAAATACCTTTTCATATGCGCTAATATAAGTTTAATTATTAATAATTTTATCTCAATACGGTCAGATTTCCTTTCAACGATATTTTTTCACCTTGTTGACATTCACCTTTAAAAAAATAACCATATGCATCTACTGTAACAGGTTGTCCTTTATAAGTACCATCCCAACCATCAGTTAATGTATCTGTTTCAAAAACTTTATGACCCCATCTATCATAAATTTCTAAATGCATAGTTTTTAAGATAGTACTTCGCACATAGAATTTATCGTTTATACCATCACCATTAGGTGTGAAAGCGTTTGGAATATAAATATTTTCATTTGTACATGGTAAATATTCTATATCGACAAATACAGAATCAATAGAAAAACATTGAGTTTCAGAATTTGTCGCAGTAACATAAAACCAAGTTGCTTCACTAATAAATGCTGTCGGATTTTGAATAGATGCATTATTAACTAAACTAATAGGTGTCCAATTATAAGATAATGTTTCTGTTGTAAGTGCATTAAGTTGTATTTGTTCATCTTGCAATGCTGTAGTTCTATCTGCAGTAGCATCTATTACAGGTAATGGATTTACAGTCAAAGAAATATTAACCGTACTGTCACAACCTTTAGAAGAACTTAATTTGATAGAATAATTTCCAGTTTCGTTAAAAGTCTGATTACCTATTGTAATAAATTCACCTTCGCAAATAGTTTCAATAACACGAGTGGTTTGTTTTGGAATAATGCTTAAGGATAAATAAACTAAACTATCACAACCACTTTGTGCTTCCAGTAAAATCTGATAATTTCCTTCCTCTTTAAATATTTGAATGCCAATAGTTGTGCTATCACCTTCGCAAATTATTCTACTAATATCCACTTTTGCAGTATCAAGAACGGTTAATGATAATTTTATTAAACTATCACATCTATCTGTTGCGATTAAAAATATTTCGTATTCACCATGCTGATTAAAATCTTGATTTGCAACTGTTGTAAAATCACCTAAACAAATAGTTCTGCTAATATTTTCAACAATAGTATCTGTAACTATTAAATTCAGATGTACAATACTATCACAGCCAGTAGTTGTTCTAAGGCTATCTGTATAGTTTCCAGAAGTAGAATAGGTGTTGCTACCAACGGTTACAGTGATGCCTGTACAAACCACTTTATCTAAATTTGTCGTTACAAACTGATTAACTACTAGTGATAGATTTATTATGCTATCACAACCTTTTGAAGTGACAAGTGTAACAGAGAAATTTCCTGTTGTATTGAACGATTGATTGCCTATTGTTACAACGTCGCCTTGACAAATGATTCTTGAAATATTATTAGTTTTGTTTGGATTGACTAAAAGCGAAAGGTTTACTATGCTATCACAATTTTGTGAGCTTAGTAACGTAACTGAAAAATTACCTTGTGTTGAAAATGTTTGATTGCCTAATGTAAAAGATTGTCCTTCACAAATCGTTCTGATTATAGAAGATGTTTTTATTGGGTTAACTATTACATTTAAATTTATTGTAGAATCACATCCTAATGAACTTTGTAGTCTGATTACAAAATTACCTTGTGTTGAAAATGTTTGATTACCTACTGTAACAGATTGACCTTGACAAATTGTTCTTGTAATGTTGGATGATTTAGTTGGATTTACTGTAAGATTTAAATTTACAACAGAATCGCATCCACCATTTGTTCGAATGGTATCAGAATAATTTCCTGTTTGAATATACGTGTGAGTACCAACAATTACAGATTGTCCTTGACAGATAGTTCTGCTTATATTATTAATGATTCTACTTGATACAGTCAGATTTAATGTCACTACCGAATCACAACCAGCAGATGATTGTAAGGTTACATTAAATGTACCTGTTGTTGTAAAAGTTTGATTTCCAACAGTAACAGATTGACCTTGACAGATGGCTCGGTTTATAGTTGACGCTTTTCTTAGTCCAACATTTACAACTAATGTAGTAGAATCTACAGGATTGCAATTGTTTGGATCAGTTAAAATAAATCTTACAGTGTATGTTCCACCAACAGTATAGTTATGAGAAGGAAATTGGTTGGTTGAAGTTGTTCCATCACCAAAGTCCCAAAACCATTGAGTTCCAGGTTGAGTAGAAGTATAATTAAAATTAACTGCTAAAGGAGCACAGCCACTCGGTGGTGTAGCTGTAGCAGTAATTATCTGTAATCCACTCACATCAAATCTAAATTTAAAACCCGCCATATTACAGTTGGAAGAATTGTTATCTGGACCAATTACACCAGATGATACAGGAAATGAATTAGTTCCACCACAACTGGCACAAACTGCTTGATAAACAATTCCATTTTTATCGAATGTACTTGTGCCTCCATCGACATGGTCACCAGTACCGCCATCCTCACCAAAGTAAGTAGCGTATGTTAGGCTCGTAGCATTTGCACTTAAGTTTATTAGATAAAAATCGCTTCCGTCTGTATTGCTTTTAAAAGCATCATTGGTTACTGCCATACCAGATGTTGTACCTTGATTATTTACATTTCCACCCCAACCTACAGCATATATGTTACTGCATACATCAATTAACAAAGCAGTTGGAGTAATATTTACAGTATTTGCATTAACGCTACCGAAAACTGTAGAAAATGAAGTTGTATTTAAGTTATTATTTAATTTGTGAATAAATTGATTTGATCCAGCATTAGAATAGACGCCGTTACTAACTGGATAAGAACCTAAGGATTGGCCAAAAAGATAAACATTATCATTTTTATCTAAATCCAATATGTAGGATTGGTCATAGCTGTTGGTACCAATATAGGAAGCTGCTAAAATACTATTACCATTATTGTCAATTTTTGCAACGAATCCATCTGCTGTTCCACCTCTGAATGTTGTGTTTAACCCATTTGCACTTCCTGGAATATTTGTACTTGATGTTCCACCGCAAATAAAAATGTTATTATTTTTATCTAATTCAATACTATATGCGACATCAATTCCAGAACCACCGTAATATGTTGCCCAATTTAACGTGGATAGATTAGAATTAAATTTTGCAACGACACCATCATAATTTCCACCACCAGAACTTGGTTGTGCTTTTCCAGTAGTTCCAGGAATATTTGTAGATCTTGTATTAGAAGTAATATAAATATTTCCACTATTATCAATAGCAACATCACATCTAGAATCATCACCGTAATTAAAAGAAGTAGTGCTACTTAAATTCAACCCATCATTTGCAGAGCCTCCAAAGTAAGTAGAGCCAACTAATGCACTTCCTGTTGTATTGAATTTAGTAACAACAATATCAGAACCATTCGGCATATTTATTGAACCAGAAATAGCCGTTGCTGAAGTGCCACCATTAAAAGTTTTATCGTATGCAGATGTTGAAGTTGGAAAATTTGTTGAACTAGTTGCTAGAATAGCAATCAATTCATTTTGAGGCGTACAAAGTAAACTTGCGAGTAACTCATTTGAATTTCCACCTAAATAAGTAGAAAAAATTCTAGCTGTTCCTGTTGAATTAAATTTAGTGATAACAATATCATTTGGTTCACTTCCAGAGCCACCAGCAAAAGCAGTTTGGAATGCACCTGTTGTTGTTGGAAAAGATGAACCAAATGCAATACCACCTAAAAACATATTGCCAGCATTATCGTGTGTTGCAGCAGCACCCCAATTGTCAGAGAAACTTCCAGAATAAGTAGAAAATACTAATGTAGGGTCAATAATTAAATCAACCTCTTTATTATATTCTGCTGGTGTTTGAAAAGTAAGTATATTATCATTTAATACATAATTACAAGGAACTTCAATCTGTTTCCCATTAATAAGTTGATAGGCGTATGGTTTTAATTCGTATACTAAATTAATCGAAGTAGTAATCTTTAATCTTCCATCAGTTTCTACAGAAATTGCATCCACACCGTCATAATTAAATCTTAAATCTTTTACATTACCATTTTTATGAATAATGTAATCTGACTTCATAGAAGTTGCCTCGCTGTAGATTTTAAAGTCAATATTTGGATATATATTACTGTATTTTATGGTTCTAAAATTTCCAACATTTGATTGCCATTTGCTTTTATCATTTCCGATAAAATAGTTATTAAGGTAAGGTTGTTTTTCCTCTTCTGTAATTTTTACGCTTGGATTTGTATTCAACCAATTTATTCTATAAACATGCCCTTTAATGATTTCGTCTTTAGCGTCTTGAAATTTTGGATTTAATACTTGAATACCATTTACTTCAATATATTTTTTATCTGTGTGATGATGTAAAGGCTTCTCTATGAATTTGAATGTGAGTGCATTCTTTTCCAAAAATACCCAACCTCCAAATAAATCAGCTTTGTATAAAACAGGCGTTTCCCATTGTCCTGTATTTTTTATATAATCTAAATTCGCAACTATATTTCCTTTTCCAAAAGCTATTAGACTTGTTGTAGTATATAATAATAAAAATATTTTTTTCATATACAGTTAGATTTACAATTTTATTTGTTCAGTACTTTAGTTATAAAATTTAATGGGCTTCCATCCTTCTAATAATGTATTACAATAGAAGATTTTGTATACAAATATAATGATATATAGCCTTTAATAAAAAATTATACAACTATTATTCTACATTTATTTTTACCTAAATAAAGTTACGTTTCCTTTTATATTTATTTGCTCACCTTGTAAGCATTCTCCTGTAAAATAATAACCATAAGAATCAGCTTGTACAGGTTGTCCTTTAAATAGACCATTCCATCCATCTGAAATGTTGTCTGATTCAAATACTTTTTGACCCCAACGGTCGTATATTTCAATATGAATAGTTTTCAAGATTGACGATCGTACTTTAAATAGATCATTAATTCCATCATCATTTGGAGTAAATGCATTCGGAATATATATAAATGAGGAAATACAATCATATTGTATCACTTGAACACTTACAGTATCTTCAATTGTACATAAATTATTATTTGAAACAATGACTTTGTATAATGTAGATTGAGAAGGCGATGAGGTTGGATTGTAAATAATTGCGTTTGACACTAATTCTGAAGGAATCCAATTATAGGAATAGTTTTGATTCTGAGTGGTATTTAATTGCACTTGTTCTCCAAGATAGATAAATGATTTATCAACAGTAGCATCTATATCAGGCAATGAGTTTATATTGATTTGTACACTATCATTTACGGAACAACCAAATAAATTATCAATGTAAAAATATACAGTTTGAGAAATAACTGGTGATAACTCTAGGATTGAAATATTATTGGTTTCAGTAGTATCATTTATTAAATACCAGATGATTCCATACTGAGAAGTTGTTTGTACGTTTAAGTTTATGGATACTTTTTCTCCTAAACAAACGGACTCATTTTCTTTGGAATATTTAATAGAATTGTTTTCTATTTTTATACTATCAATGACAGAACAGAATTTATATTTAGCTCTAAAATAATACCATTTTTCTCTTTGTGATTGTGTGATTTGCAAAGTAAGACTTGTGCCAATTAAATGAGATAAATCTCTGCTATCGTACCATTCTGTTTCTGTAGAAAAATTTACAAATGCATAAGCAAATACACTGTCAGTACAAAATCTATTTGGTGATGATAAACTAACGGTTGGTAAGCTATCATTATAAAATACACGAATACTGTCAGTTGTTTCACAATCTCCATAGTAGACTTTTATGTAATACACTTTTTCAGATTCAGATTGACTCACAGCAATATTTGGAGTGGTAGCAATAACATCCGTAAACGTTGTATTATATGACCATTTAATAGAATCATAATTAACAATATTTGCGTTTATTCTTACAGAATCAGCACAGACAAAAGCTGAATCCAATAATGAAATTTGTGGTAAATCAACTTGTGTTCGAATACTAATACTATCAGTAGCTGAACAAAAACTATAAGATGCTTTTACGTAATATTTTTGAATAGGACTTATTTGAGTAATTGTAAAAGAAGGTTGTGTACTTATTACAGGAATAAAATTCGAATTGTTGGACCAGCTTATATTATCTGCATTTGTGATGTTTGCATATAAAGAAACAATATTACTGCAGTAAA
Source organism: Sphingobacteriales bacterium (assembly GCA_031414515.1). GTDB lineage: Bacteria > Bacteroidota > Bacteroidia > Chitinophagales > JADIYW01 > JADJSS01. The sequence goes on from JANNVS010000057.1 coordinate 8,326, forward strand.
ATAAACTATCGTTTAATTCAATAGTTGGAATTATATTATTATAGTTTACAACAATACTATCTGTAATAAAACAATCCCGATAAAATGCTCTTAAATAATAAATTTGTCTTGGTATTGTCTGTGTTACAGTAATATTTGGTGTGGTTGCAATTATAGTAGAAAAATCTGGTGCAGTGGACCAAATTAATGAAGTAAATCTTCTAACCGTAGAATTAATATTTATAAGATTACCACCACATATATTTAAAGAGTCAGATAGTAAAATGATTGGAAGAGTATCTTGTATTGTTACTTTTATACTATCCATATTTTGACATGTTTTATAATTTGCTTTTATATAATAGGTTACAGATTTAGGAATCTGAATACCTGTATACGTATTAGAGGTTCCAATTATAGGTATAAATACAGGAGATATTGACCATGCTATGATATCCGAATAATTAATGGTAGCCATTAAGCTAACTTGATTTGAACATTGTAAAATATTGTCAATTAAATTAATCATTGGAATGGTGTCGTTGTAAATTACTAAGATGCTATCTATCGCTTCACATCCTTGAGCAGTAATTTTTACATAATATTTTTGAGAAGAAACAGTTTGATAAATGCTAATATTGGCTGTAGTTCCAATAACTGGATTGAATGTATTTGAGGTTGACCAAATTACAGTTTGACCATCAGATAATGGTATACTAAGCCGTACAGAGTCGTTGCAAATTTTTAAAGTATCTG
>JANNVS010000058.1:0-5575 GCA_031414515.1 Sphingobacteriales bacterium
GTTAAAGATTCAACGACTGCAATCTTTTTAGAAAGCGCTTATTTCAATCCGAAAACAATTCGTCGAACATCTACGCGACATGGCTTACGCACTGAAGCAGCAGCACATTTCGAAAAAGGCATCGACCCAAATATCACACAAACAGCATTATTGCGCGCAGTACAATTAATTTCGGAAATTGCAAATGGCGAAATCGCATCAGATGTTTTTAGTATTGAATCAAAAGTAATTGAACCATTTAATGTAACGGTAGAATTCAAAAATATAAAAAGACTAACTGGAGCAAATATTTCTAAAGAAAATGTAAATATTATTTTACGTTTATTAGATATCAAGATAGAATCAGAAAATGAAACTACTTTACAATTATTGGTACCACCTTTCCGAACTGATGTTACACGCGAAGCCGATGTTATCGAAGATATTTTGCGCATTTACGGTTTCAATAATGTAGTTATTCCAACTAAATTAAACGCAAGTGTAAATTTCACTAATCAGTTTGATGCCGAAAAATTGTACAACAACACAGCAGATACCTTGGTGAATTTTGGTTTCTACGAAATGATGAATAACAGCATCACGAAATCAAAATATCAATCTACCTTACAAAATCAATCGCCAGAAAATTGGGTTCGTTTGCTGAGTTCTGTAAACACCGAATTAGATGTGTTGCGAAATAATATGTTGTTTTCAGGCTTAGAAAGCGTTGCACATAATATCAATCATAAAAATTCCAATGTAAAACTATTTGAATTTGGAAAAACATACCAAAAAACTTTTTCAAAGTTTAAAACTTTGGAAAAGTTAGAAGAAGAAAGCCAGCAACCTCAATACACAGAAAAAAATCACTTAGCAATTTTCATTTCAGGAAATAAATCGAATGCGAACTGGAACACAGCAAATAAAAAATCAGATTTCTATTTTCTAAAATCAATTGTTGATGCAGTTTTATCAAAAATAGGAATTGTAAGTTTTGATACCATTGATAATGAATTGTCCGAAGTCTTCAATTATTCGTTAGTGTACAAAAAAGGCGAAAAGCAATTGGTAGAATTCGGAAAAATCCACAACACATTCACCAAGCAATTCGATATCAAACAAGAAGTTTATTTTGCTGATTTTAACTGGGACAATATTCTTGCCGCAGCTAAAAAAGTGAAAGTTGGCTATTCTGAAATCTCAAAATATCCAGCTGTAAAAAGAGATTTGGCACTTTTATTAGATAAAAAAATCAAATTTTCCGAAGTAAAATCCATTGCAGAGAAATTTGGAAAGAAAATTTTGCGTAATATTGAGTTATTCGATATCTATGAAGATGAAAAAATAGGCAAAGAAAATAAATCTTATGCCGTGAGTTTTACCTTCAGAGATGATACAAAAACACTACAAGATATCGATATAGATAGTATTATGAAGAAATTGATGGAAGAATACCAAACACAGTTAAACGCTATAATTCGTTAAAATGGCAAAGATTGATGAAAAATGGGAGCGAATTTTTAAAAAAATTCAGCTAATTTTAGAAAAGAATCAAAAGTTGTCTGAGAATAACACTATTTTGGAAACCAAGATTTTGACGTTTGAAAATAAGATTACAGAACTAAATAAAGAAAAAGAAAGTTTAAAAGAACAAATACAATATATTAAAGCAGCAAAAGAAGTGCATTTATCCGAGAAGGAAAGAGCAGTGACAAAGCAACAGTTGAAAGAGTTTATGGAGGAAATTGACGACTGTTTGGCAAAATTGATACAATAATGGCAGAACAACTAAACATAAATCTATTAATCGCAGGCAGACCTTACAAACTGAAAGTGTCTGGCGATGAAGAAGGCTATGTACGACAAGCCGCAAAAGATATCAATGATAAAATTGCCGAATATCAAAAAACATTGCTCACCCGCGACAGACAGGATTTCCTGTCTATGATTGCCTTGCAGTCAGGTGCGGAAGCTTTGCAACATAAAAATAAAGCCACTAACGCTAATATCGATTCAAAACTCGATGAACTCGAAGCAATGCTCGACAAACAACTTGGTATCACTCTATTCTGATTTTCTCAGAGTTATTCTTATGCTGTGTAAAAAATAGAAAGTACACAAATAGCAATTTATGTACTTTCACAAAGTAAGTCCCTTTAGGGATTTAGGGTATTAATTAATCATGCTCAAAAGTCTCTTTAGAGATTTAGAGTTTAAACAACAGAAAAGTGAATCCAATAATAATTACAGTAATCGCAGGTGCCATAGCACTTATCTTAGGCTTTGTTTTAGGTAAAGTACTATCCAAAGCTAATGTAGACAAACAACTTGCAGCAGCAAAACTCATCGAAGAAAAAGCAATAGCAGAAGCTGAACTCATTAAAAAAAGCGCTTTAAATACGGCAGAATCTTTGAAAAAAGATAAAATGATGGAAGCGAAAGAATTCTTCCTAAAACAGAAAGAAGAAAACAACAAAGAAATCGATTTGCGCAATCGCAAAGTTGTAGAAGCAGAAAACCGAGCTAAACAAATCGAACAATCTTTAAAAGATAAATTAACCAGCGCAAACAAACAGGAAAAAGAAAACGAAACCATAAAAACTCGTTTAAACGAACAAATAGAACTGGCTACTATTAAAAGAGGTGAACTAGAAAAAGCACATGCTGAGCATGTTGCCAAATTAGAACAAGTAGCGCAATTATCTGCCGAAGAAGCAAAAGCACAATTAATAGAACAATTAAAAGGCAAAGCCCAAACAGATGCAATGGCACATGTAAAAATGGTCATGGATGAAGCAAAGTTAAAAGCAACCAAAGAAGCCAAAAAAATTGTCATTCAATCTATCCAAAGAACAGCTGCAGAAACAGCAATTGAAAATACAGTATCCGTCTTCAATCTATCCAGCGATGAACAAAAAGGACAAATCATCGGACGTGAAGGTCGTAATATACGTGCGTTAGAAGCTGCAACTGGTGTTGAAATTATTGTAGATGATACACCAGAAGCAATTATCATTTCTGGTTACGATGCTTATAAAAGGGAAATTGCTCGTTTGTCATTACAACGTTTAGTAGCAGATGGACGAATTCATCCAGCACGAATTGAAGAAGTAGTAGCCAAAACAGAAAAGCAATTAGAAGGACAAATCATGGAAATCGGAGAACGCACCGTAATTGACTTAGGTGTTCATGGTCTTCATCCAGAGCTAATTCGATTGGTTGGTAAAATGCGTTTCCGTTCATCTTACGGTCAAAACTTATTACAACACTCACGCGAAGTATCAAATTTATGCGCTATTATGGCAAGCGAATTAGGATTGAATTCTAAAATAGCTAAACGTGCAGGTCTATTACATGATATAGGAAAAGTATCCGATGAAGATCCTGAATTATCACATGCATTGTTAGGCGCAAAATTATGCGAGAAATACGGAGAAGCACCAGTAATTGTAAACGCAGTAGGTGCACACCACGACGAAATGGAAATGCTTTATATAGTATCACCTATTATACAAGCCTGTGATGCTATCTCAGGTGCACGTCCAGGCGCAAGACGTGAGATAATGGAAAGCTATATGAAACGAATAGATGAACTCGAAAAATTAGCAGTTTCCTACCAAGGCGTACAAAAAGCATATGCAATACAAGCAGGTCGTGAATTGAGAGTTTTAGTAGAAGCTGAAAAGATTGACGATAAACAGGTAGAGGAAATTTCATTTAAAATAGCACAACAAATACAAGACGAAATGACCTATCCTGGACAGATAAAAGTTACGGTAATACGCGAAACACGTAGTGTTTCTGTAGCGAAATAGAGATAGTTGATATACCTTATAAGGTAATAGTTCTTTGAATAAGTATCGTTTCTCTTTCAACGGTCAAGAGAAGGATGTAGAGGTAAATCCTAATGTAACTACAGCGAAATATTGGGAATACGATGGACGAACTGCACACAGATGGAATATAGACCCAATTACTTTTCCTTGGCAAAGTAGCTATGCCGTATTTAATGGAAATCCAATTTATTATTCAGATCCTTTAGGATTATTTGGTAATGGCGGAAACGGCGCTAAAAAACCTTATCATAATAACCAAACTTCATGTTGGGGTGGAAAAATAAAGCCAAATGGAAAAATAAATAAAAGTGCGAAAGAAGCTGCCACAAGTAAATGGAAAAATCCGCCTACAGTTGGACAAGGATATTTTATAAGTACAGAAGAAAATACGATAAGAAATAACATAAAAGCCAAAGACGGACAAGGTCAACCACCAATAGATACAGATTTTGATTTGCCATTATCGGATAACCAAAATCCACAAGATGATGACGATGATTTAGAACCTTTTCAGTTTAAGATGAAAGATTTTGATCCGCCTACGTCCGATAAACCTGTTTTAAAGGTTTCAAAAAGTGATAATGCGACAAATCCAACGGGTAATAAAGATTTACCATCATCAGGAGAAACATTAAACAGACGTGTAAATGTTACGTTTAATCAGAATTCTTCAAGTATTGCAAGTATCACTCCACAAGACAGAATCTTAATAAGAAATATAGCATCAATATTAAAATCAAATGCTGATGTAACAATATTAATACTTGGGAATTCTACTCAGAATAGCATAAATAATATTATAGATTTTGATAATATAAGCAATGGAACCGTCGGTGGATTAATGAACGCTAGGTCACGAACGCTTGCTAATGCAATAATTCAAACATTTAATGTAAATCCAAACCAAGTTCAATTTGGTCAAGGACAGACAAACAGTGCAAATACAGATGCATCTATAATAATAAGGAGAAAATAATTTGGTATATATATTGTACGGAAGAAATAAAAAGATGCCTAAGAAATACAACATATTGTTTTTATTCATTTTGATATATAACATCATTTGCGCACAAGATTCTATTTATTGGAATAAAAACAGTAAACTTAATTTTCAAGATTTTAAATTAAAAAACCCAAAATCTAGTTTTAAAGCAACATCTTCTTTAAGTAGGAGAATTGAAAGCGTTAATGAAGAAGATTCTTTAATTATAGCTGTCCAAACAGTATTTATAAAAAGTAAGTCATGGATAACAATTCTTGACAGTTCTCTATTAATACATGAAAATAAACATTTTGATTTACTAGAAATTTATAATAGAATACTTAGAAAAAAAATATTTGAATATTCTTTTAATTACGATTCTTTCAACAAAGATTTTGACGGAATATGTGACTATTATTTTAAATTATACTTAGTTGTAGAAGCCCAATATGATAAGGAAAGCGATTTATCGAGAGATGACTATTGTCAGTCATGGTGGAATAAATACATAGATGAGCAGTTAAAGGCATTGGAAGCATATAGCAATCCAGTAGTAAAGTTACGTATCAAGGAAGAATAGTAATAAGAAAAATTTTAAGCGTACGCTTTTTTAGCTTCCTCGCCTTTGTTGGTTTGCAACCAACAAACCCTCGCCTTTGTTGGTTTGCAACCAACAAACTGCCAAGGTTTGTGTATTTTAGCAGAAGATTATAAATATAGTAGTGCTAAATATTATATTTTAAACGAAAAGAACTGGAGTTTTCTTACGAATGCAGAT
>JANNVS010000059.1:0-1765 GCA_031414515.1 Sphingobacteriales bacterium
CACAGATAGATTAAACTATTGTTCATCGCCAATCAATAATATGGGTTGGCACATGACGGTAGAAAAATTAATCGGTGCAGAAATTCCAAAACGCGCGCAATATATGCGTGTCATCATTATGGAATTGTCACGTATTGCCGACCATATTGTTTGCGATACCGTAATTGCAGTGGACACCGGTGCTATGACAGGTTTCTTACATTTGTTTCAATATCGCGAATGGATTTATGAAATTTTTGAAGAAATATGTGGTGCACGTTTAACAACTAACATTGGCAGAATTGGTGGTATGGAAAGAGATTTCTCACCAAAGGCTTGGGAAAAATTAGACCATTTCTTAAAGAATTTTCCACCAGGATTAAAAGAGTTTCAAAAATTAATAGATAGGAACCGCATCTTTATGGATAGAACCATAAATGTTGGTGGAATTACGGTAGATATGGCATTGGACTATGGTTTCACAGGACCAAATTTACGTGCAGCTGGTGTTGACTATGATGTACGTGTAGCAAATCCATATTCTTCTTATGAAGATTTTGAATTCGATATTCCTGTTGGAACCAACGGCGATACTTACGACAGGTACATGGTGCGTATGGAAGAAATGTGGCAAAGTTTGCGCATCATCGAACAAGCGGTGAAAAATATGCCAAGTGGTGATTTTCACGCGGACTTACCTGATTTTTATTTACCTGAAAAACAAGATGTATATAATAATATGGAAGCCTTGATTTACCATTTCAAAATTGTGATGGGTGAAATAGCAGTTCCAAAAGGTGAAGTATATCATGCAGTAGAAGGTGGAAACGGTGAGTTAGGTTTTTATTTAATTAGTGATGGTGGAAGGCAACCGTTCCGTTTACATTTCCGCAGACCGTGCTTTATTTATTATCAGGCATATCCAGAAATGATACGTGGAGGAATGTTGAGCGATGCTATTTTAACTATGAGTAGTATGAATGTAATTGCAGGAGAATTGGATGCTTAACGTCATTGCGAGGCACAAAGCAATCTGTGAATAGAAAATGATAGAAAATTAATGACAACAACAATAGAAATAAAATTTAGTGAATCAGCGCAACAACAAGTGCATGAAATACTAAACCAATATCCAAAAGATAAAAGTAAATCTGCTTTGCTGCCTTTATTGCATTTAGCGCAGGCAGAATTTGATGGTTGGTTAAGTGTGCCAACTATGGATTATATTGCTTCAATATTAAATATCCAATCGATAGAAGTTTATGAAGTAGCCTCTTTCTATTCTATGTTTAATTTAAAACCAACCGGAAAATATTTAATAGAAGTTTGTCAAACAAGTTCTTGCTGGATGTGCGGCTCGGAAGATATCGTTAGATATTTAGAAAGTAAATTACATGTGGAAACAGGACAGCTAACCCAAGACGGTATGTTTCAAATTAAAACAGTAGAATGTTTAGGTTCTTGTGGTACAGCACCTATGTTCCAAATTGGTGATAAATACTATGAAAATCTAACGTTTGAAAAAATAGATACCATTTTAGACGACTTAAGACAAGAAAATAAACGAAGCAGATATTTATAAGATGTCAAAGAAATTACTTTTAACATACGACCACATTCCAGGCATAAACACATTAGAAGTTTATCGCAAGAACACTGGTTATAAATCATTGGAGAAAGCTTTAAAATCCATGACACCTGATACTGTTTTAGATGAAGTAAAAAAATCAGGTTTGCGTGGTCGTGGTGGTGCAGGATTTCCAACCGGAATGAAATGGAGTTTTTT
>JANNVS010000060.1:0-4876 GCA_031414515.1 Sphingobacteriales bacterium
GCTTTATGATTCTTGATTTGATTAGCGGGTGTAAATGACAGTAAAAGGTTTTTATTATTTAGTGTTTTATTGCGGAATGCACATAAGTAAAAATAAAAATCCCTGTTACCATTGGCAACAGGGACTGATTTGACATACAAACCACGCAACCAGTTTGTACTATTATAAGATTATAACAGTACCAATATTTGTGTTAGCACCTGCATTTACTGTTATGCCTGTAACTTCTTTATTAAGAAAACCAAGATTGGCATTAAAGATTATTTTGTAAGTTCCCGGATTTAAACCGCCTATATAAAAGTTGCCTGCAACATCCGTCATAGTACCAATAGTATCGGTATTTTGAATAGCAACCAAACTGGCAATACTACCTAAAGGAGTTACCACGCCGCTAATGCTGCCTGTTAGAGGTCTGGAAAAAGCACGAAGAACAGGTTTAAGGCTGTACTCGCCATTTCCTTTTTTTACAACTGAAAGACTGGCATCAAAGTCAATCCAAATATCATAAACAACATTTGCTATCAGCTCCTGATGTAAATTAAGTTTCAACCCGGATTGCTGTGCAGATGGTGTTGAAAGCGGATAAATGTTTCCATCTACAAGTATGCTATTATTGCTGCCTAATATCAAACGAATCTGGCTTACCGTACCGGCGGGTAATAAAACCGAACCTAATAAAGTATCCAGTCCATTCCGGAAATCAAGAAGGTTATAAATACCGGGACGTATAAGGTTAATTTGCACTGCACCGTTAACACCGGTTACTTCTACAGCCTGTATATCTACATATACTGCATCGTAGTTAGCTGGTGCATCTGTTAAGTGTACACGCATGGTGCTGTTACCTGTTGGATTTGTAGTAGTATCTTCATTACAGGATACCTGTGCGAATGAAATAAAAATACCTAAGGTGATGATTGTAAATAAACGTAGTTTATTTTTTAAGAGTGTGTAATTCATAAGAATTTTTTTAAGGTGATATTAATAATAATCTGAGTACAAAATTATAAATACACAGCATTTAAATAGTTATACAACTATTCTAAAATGTTACACGTTTTTAAATTTCATCTAAAATGTGAATAATGTAACCTTATCCTGATATACTATAACATATCACTACAAGTTTGAATACATCTTTGTGTATCTAAAAACAAATTAAATATAATACATCATGAACAACTTTAAATTTTCGAAACTCTTTATCAGCTCACTGCTGATTTCATTTCTCTTTTTCACATCGGGAGCTATTAGCACCGTGCATGCAAAAAGTAAAACACCATCTGTCAGTAAAAAAGACCTCGACGGTGATGGTATAAAAAACAAATTCGATAAATGTCAAAACACACCTAAGGGTGTATCTGTAGATGCAGTAGGATGTCCCGTAGATTTGGACAAAGATGGCGTTGCAGACTATGTAGATAAATGTCCTAAAACTCCGGGTTTAACTACTTTAAGTGGTTGTCCTGATAAAGACAAAGATGGTGTATCTGATATAGATGATATATGTGCCGATGTACCGGGTCTGGCAAGATTTAAAGGTTGCCCAGATAGTGACGGTGATGGAATAGAAGACAGTAAGGATAAATGTCCGAATCTTGCAGGATTAGATTTATTTGCAGGCTGTCCTGATAAAGATGGTGATGGCGTTCCTGATTATTTGGATAAATGTCCAGATTCTCCGAAAGGAATAAAAGCAGATGCTATGGGTTGTGCGTCGGATAGTGATGGTGATGGTACGGCAGATACAGAAGATAAATGTCCAAATACAAAAAAAGGAATTAAAGTAGATTACAGAGGCTGTCCTTTAGATACAGATGGAGATGGTCTTCCTGACTCAGAAGATAAATGTCCAATGATGAATGGTTTGGGTAGCGTAAATGGATGTCCACCGGTTAAAGCAGACGTAAAAAAGCGTTTAAACTTTGCCGCGCGTGGTATTAATTTCGAAACCGGAAAGGCAATTATAACTGTCTCTTCTTATCCTATGTTGGATGAAATCGTAAGTATTTTAAAAGAATATCCTGATTATGATTTGAAAATGGGAGGACATACAGATAATGTGGGTGCAGACAATACCAACTATTTATTGTCACAGGCACGTGTAGATGCAGTGAAAACATATCTGGTTACCAAAGGTGTGTCTTTAGGTAAAATAGAAGCAACGGGTTACGGTGAATCTAAACCTATTCAAACTAATAATACTTCTGGTGGTAAAGCACAGAACAGAAGAGTAGAAATGGAATTAGTATTAAGATAAAAAAAACAGTTTTTTGGTTGAAATTGAGCAGGTCACTTTAGGGTGACTTGCTATTTTTATTACCATTAGAAGTCATGAGATTGGTTTATATACTACACTCTTTCAAACCTTGCTTTAATATCCGCTAAATTTCCTTTTGGAATAGCCGCAATTAGTTTCTTGGTATATTCTTGTTGTGGATTATTATAGATTTCATCAGCAATACCCATTTCTTCTATTTTTCCTTTGTTCATTACTACCATCCTATCACTCATAAATTTCACTACCGATAAATCGTGTGAAATAAAAATGTACGTAAATTTAAATTCTTCACGTAGTTGAATTAATAAATTCAGCACTTGCGCCTGTACGGAAACGTCTAATGCAGAAACAGATTCATCACAAATAATAAATTTAGGGTTCAATGCTAACGCGCGTGCAATGCAAATACGTTGTCGCTGGCCACCAGAAAATTCATGCGGATATCGTTGATAATGTTCAGCCTTCATGTTCACTTTTTCAAGTAATTCAATTACTTTATCTTTCCGTTGTGCGTCATTACCATACTTATTATGTACTTGCATTGGTTCAATAATTGCATTGCCGATTGTCATTCTTGGATTCAACGAAGAATACGGATCCTGAAAAATAATCTGCATATGCTCACGAAGTTCCTTCATATCTTTTTGTCCAAGATTGAAAATATCTTTTCCATCAAATATTGCTTTTCCACCAGTAGGCTCTACTAATCTCAATATAGTTCTTCCTAAAGTAGTTTTACCACAACCGCTCTCACCTACCAATCCAAGCGTTTCTCCTTCATATACATCAAAAGAAACATCATCAACTGCTTTCACATACTCTAATGTTTTCCCAAAAATATTTGTCTTGGAAGGAAACCAGGTTTGCAAACCTTTTAATTGTAAAATCGGTACTTGGTGTTGTAGTGTTTCATAGCGTCTTTTTGTTTGCGCTTCACTTACTACAAAGGCATCTATTAAAGCGTTCATGTCGGCTGCTTTTTCTGTAATCACACCGTCATCTTCATCCATGAAGTCAGCAATTACAGGTAGTTTACTCAATCGTTTTTCTAATGGCGGACGACAAGCCAGCAATCCTTTTGTATAAGGATGCTTTGGACTTGCAAAAATATCAACTACTGTTCCTTGCTCTACAATTTTGCCTTTATACATCACCACTACTCTATCAGCAATTTCAGCAATCACACCTAAATCATGTGTGATAAAAATAGTTGCCATGCCAGTCTGTTTGCTCAAGTCATTTATTAAATCTAAAATTGTTTTTTGTACGGTTACATCTAATGCAGTAGTTGGTTCATCTGCTATTAATATTTTTGGCTGACAACTCATTGCCATCGCAATCATTACACGTTGTTTTTGTCCACCAGAAAGTTGGTGTGGATAGGCATCTAATGCACGTTGTGGATCTGGTAATTTTACTTGCGCAAATAGATCTAATGTTTTTTGCTCAGCTTCTTTTTTAGAAACTTTTTGATGCAACATAATCGCTTCCATCACTTGGTTGCCACATGTAAAAACTGGATTTAATGAAGTCATTGGTTCTTGAAAAATCATAGATATTTCGTTGCCACGAAATGAACGCATTTCTGCATCTGGAATTTGAACTAAGTCAATTGGATTTATTCCATCGCGATAATAATTAATTTGACCGCCAGTAATTTTTCCTGGTGGATTTGGTATCAATCGCATGATAGAAAGAGATGTCACAGATTTTCCAGAACCGGACTCACCAACGATTCCAATAACTTCACCTTTATTTACGTGAAACGAAACATCATCTACAGCACGCATAAAGCCATTTTCGGTTTTAAATTCCGTGACTAAGTTTTTTACATCTAATAATAATTCGCTCATGTGTTTTCGTATTTATTTTTTGTACAACTTTTTACCTACTCTATCAATATGATTTTTTATATCATTGCTTAAATGTTGATTGTATTCTACCACATCAACACGATATGGAATAGCTGCAACTTGGTTTAAATAAGCAGATAACTCTAATCTTGTATTATCATTATTGGTTTTTATAGCAATGTCTATATCAGATCCATTTCTTGAATTGCCTTTTGCACGCGAACCAAATAAAATTACTTCTTCTATATCTTGAAATTTTTTAAATGATTCCAAAACTATTGAAAAACTTTTTGGTGTTATTCCATACATTTCTATATTTGTAGTTGCAACCAATTTTTTATTTCTTTTATTTCAAAATAATAACGATTTGTGATATTATTTAATGCTTTGTTGAAATTATCCTCGTTATATGTATGTGCTAATTCATTTCTACTTTCTAACATTTCAATCCAAATTTCTCCATTTTTGATAATGTCATTTTCAAATGCTTTTTTAATAACTTCTCTTGGAAATTGGCAATCAATTTGTTGATACTGTAAATAATCCTTAACAGTTTTCCATGCTAATTCAAAAGTATATTCAAATCGTTGTACTAAGCCTTCTTTTTCAACAGTATTTAGAGTAGAAAAATTCACAACAACTTCTTCCAAAAGTGCAAACGCCTTTTGAAAATTAAAAAATCGTTGTTTCCATCTAATATCTTCTTCCATATTAAAGCAATAGTTAGTTTGTAATTTTTACA
>JANNVS010000061.1:0-1650 GCA_031414515.1 Sphingobacteriales bacterium
GGCTAATACCAGGAACTGTTGTTTCTGGTCCTGGCGGAAATACTACAGGCAATACCACTGGTAGTACAAATACAAATGGTACAATAACACCTACAACAACTCAGTATTTTAATGTTCCAGCACCTGCTATTACACAAGAGATTCTTGACAAAGGAGTTGTTTTAGCATACTGTAGATTAAACGGTGATAATATCAATACAAGATCTTTAGCTACTACTTCTATGATTTCAGGATTTATTAGTATATGGGATTTTGTTTTATCTAACGGTAAAATTCAGTTTACTCAGTTTTCTGCAAATCCATTTGGAATAACTACTATCAGCAGCATTAATAAATTCAGATACGTAATCATTCCACCAACAAAACATTTGCGTTTAAGCAAACCTTTAAAAGACATGACGTATGATGAAGTTTGTGCTATGTTTAACATTCCAAAATAATAATCAAATACTTTTTTTATAAAGAGCTACTCAATCGGGTAGCTCTTTTTATACAGCAATAAAATTAAATTGAGCGTAATATTTATGTTTGGTTTATTTATTCATGAATGATTGAGCGCAACATTTGAAAATAAATATGCATATATCATTTTGCTTCCATATCTGGAAAATATTTCTCAACTTGCGCAAGTATGCACACAAGCAATAAGCGTGGTGTACTTGTGTATTATATAAACTTTCAATTAATAAAAAGACACAATTCCTTCTAATAAAACCACACACAAAACAAACTGCCTTAACAGCCAATCAAAAAGTTTGAACTACTTTTACATTGTACTTGGACAATTTTTGTAAAGACTTTTATTTGGTACCCGATGCTCGACACATCGGGTTTTTTGTTTCGACAAGCTAAACACACATGTTTAGCTTGTCGAAACATTTCGTACTTTCACATCATTAAAACCAAAAGATGAAAAAATTATTCAGAATTTTGGCATTTATTGCCATTGTATTATTCATTGCATTTTTTGCTCTTCAGAAAAAATCAATTCCATTAGAAGAATTGAAAAAGAAATACACCAACACATCTTCAAAATTTATTGAAATAGATGGAATGCAGGTGCATTACAGAGTTGAAGGTGAAGGCAAACCTGTCGTACTGATTCACGGCACAGGAGCAGCACTGCAAACCTGGGATGGCTGGACGGATTCACTGGTAAAAAATAACTACAAAGTAATACGGCTGGATATGCCTGCATTTGGTTTAACCGGACCGAGAAAAGAAAACGACTATTCCGTAAATACATACGTTGCATTTTTAGACGAATTTTTGCATCAAATCGGCATCGATACATTTGCATTAGGCGGCAACTCTCTCGGCGGAGAAATTGCATGGCGATATGCATTGGTGCACCCAACAAAAGTTTCAAAATTAATATTAGTAGATCCTGCAGGTTTTTTTTCAAAAGAAAAAGGAAATGGTGCGATTATTTTCAAACTTGCAAAAATAAAATGGTTTGCAAATCTGATGAGTACAATGGATACCAAAATAATTGTCAATCAAACATTGAAAGATGTGTATGAAGACGATACTAAAATTACAGATGCACAAAAGCAATTGTATTACGATATGTCGATGCGAGAAGGCAACCGTGAAAGTTTTTCTATACGTGTGCAGCAAATTGACAATGAACCAGTTTTAGATATTAGC
>JANNVS010000062.1:0-8014 GCA_031414515.1 Sphingobacteriales bacterium
GGTGTAAAACGAATTTCTTTAACTTCCGTTTTCTTTTGTTTTGCTTTAATTTCTTTGTCTTTCTTCTTCTTGTCGTACAAGAATTTATTATAATCTACCAAACGGCAAACTGGTGGAACTGCCTTTGGAGAAATTTCAACTAAATCTACTTCTTGTTCTTTTGCTAATCGAAGTGCTTCTTCAATTGGATAAACGCCGGGTTCTATTTCTTCACCAACTAATCGTACTTCTGGTACTCGAATATCTCTGTTTAATCTGTGTTCCGTTTCTTTTTTCTTCGGAATGAATGGTCGTCTTTTAGGTATCAATCTTTTAAATTATGAATTATGAATTATGAATTATGAATTAATCTTTTTCAATAGAATGAATTCATTATTTCATTGCTTTATTGTTTAATTATTTAATTCGTTCTGCAATAATACGGCAAAGTCTTCAATAGTAAAAGCACCAATATCGCCTTTCCCATGTTTTCTTACAGAAATCTGCTTGTTTTCTACTTCTTTTTCACCAATTATTGTCATATATGGTATTTTCATCATTTCTGCATCGCGGATTTTCTTTCCAATCTTTTCTGCGCGCTCATCTATTTTTACTCTAAAGCCTTGTGCTTTCAATGTTGCAACAACGCTTTCTGCATATGCTAAAAACTTATCACTAATTGGTAAAATTGAAATCTGTTTTGGTGCTAACCACAACGGAAAATTACCAGCACAATGCTCAATTAAAATGGCAACAAAACGTTCAACAGAACCAAATGGAGCACGGTGAATCATTACAGGTCGGTGTCTTTCGTTATCAGCACCGATGTATTCTAATTTAAAACGTTCAGGTAAATTATAATCAACTTGAATGGTACCTAATTGCCAGCTTCTGCCAATTACGTCTTTCACCATGAAGTCTAATTTTGGTCCGTAGAAAGCAGCTTCACCATAAACTGTTACCGTTTTTAACCCTTTTTCTGCAGCAGATTCTATAATGGCATTCTCTGCTTTCAACCAATTTTCATCAGAGCCAATATATTTATCTTTATTTTCAGTGTCACGCAAAGAAATTTGTGCTGTAAATTCAGTGAAACCTAATTTCGCAAAAACTAATTGTACCAAATCAATTACTGTTTTAAATTCATCTTTTAATTGATCTGGTGTACAGAAAATATGCGCATCGTCTTGAGTAAAACCACGAACACGCGTTAAACCATGTAATTCACCACTTTGCTCATAACGGTAAACTGTTCCAAATTCAGCAACACGATATGGTAAATCTTTGTATGATTTTGGTATATGATTGAAGATTTCGCAGTGATGCGGACAATTCATTGGTTTTAAGAAAAACTCTTCATTTTCTTCAGGTGTTAAAATTGGCTGGAAAGAATCTTTTCCATATTTTTCATAGTGACCTGATGTTACATACAAATCTTTTTTGCCAATATGTGGTGTAACAACAGGTAAATAACCACGTTCTATTTGTTCTTTTTTTAAGAAGTCTGTTAATTGCTCACGCAAAAATGTTCCGTTTGGCAACCATAATGGTAAACCAGAACCAACTTTTTGCGAAAAGCAGAATAATTCTAATTGCTGACCTAATTTCCGGTGGTCGCGTTTTTCCGCTTCTTCCAATAAATGCAAGTGTTCATCCAATTCCTGTTGGTTTGGAAAAGTAACACCATAAATA
The DNA here is from genome assembly GCA_031414515.1 of Sphingobacteriales bacterium. Taxonomy (GTDB): domain Bacteria; phylum Bacteroidota; class Bacteroidia; order Chitinophagales; family JADIYW01; genus JADJSS01. The sequence goes on from JANNVS010000062.1 coordinate 1,672, forward strand.
CGTGTCAATTGTTTGCGTTTTTCATCGCCACGCCAATAAGCACCAGCAACTTTCATCAATTTAATTGCTTTGATGTGACCAGTATTTGGAATATGGGGTCCACGACATAAATCAGTAAAATTTCCTTGATTATAAAAAGTGATTTGACCATCAGCCAAACCTTCTAACAATTCTAATTTATATTCATCGCCCTTTGCTTCAAAATAATTGATAGCATCAGCTTTAGAAATATCTTGTCTTTTAAATTCGCTTTTTAGATTCGCTAATTCAGCCATTTTCTTTTCAATCTTTGGTAAATCAGCTAACGTGATAGAAACATCACCAGTATCTATATCGTAATAAAAACCATTTTCAATTGGTGGTCCAATTCCGAATTTCACACCTTTGTATAATGCTTCCATTGCTTCTGCAAATAAATGCGCAGAAGAATGCCAAAAAGTTGATTTTCCATTCGTATCATTCCAGGTTAATAGTTTTATGGTAGCATCAGTATTTATTGTACGCGTAGCATCTTGCACTTCGCCATTAATTTCTGCTGCCAACACTTTTTTAGGCAAGCTGTTGCTAAGTTGACCAGCAATTTCTAAAGCAGTAATTCCTTCATTGAATTCTTTTACTGCGCCATCCGGAAAGGTAATTTTAATACTCATAACTATAATGAGTGCAAATTTAGGAAACTAAAATCAGATTTGGCAACAGAGAAAGAGAAATGATGATTTAATGACGTTTTTAAAAAACAAATAGAAGGTATCGCGTAAAAGCAATGCCTTCTATTTTAATCCATAATTTTAAACTTTGTTAGGTGCTTTTCTTGTATCCAAGTACCCAAGCAATAACGGCGCCTAATATTGCACCCATAACTACATTAATTAATACATCAACAATAACTACTTGTCTGCCAAAAAGGTTCATAGTCGACCACATTGACAAATCAACACTTAATGCTACTAGCAATGATATAGTTGAACCAGCCAAAGCTCCATTTTTTAAAGTACTGATATTTGCCCAATAGCTGAAGATGATAGCTAAAAGTAATGTATAGGCAAAGCCTGATACAAAAATACCAATAAGGTTTGGTGGCATTTTTTCTAATTTAATGCCTCCATTAATATTACCTTGTGTTATGTAATACTGTGTAAGTGAATGTGCAGCATAGAAATCTCCTATTAAATACACATAAATCAGCCATCCCAAAAAGAATGAAACTACTGCGCCAATTAAGGCTGCGATTAAAACTCTTGAATTCATAATTATTTGTTTTAGTTATTTTAAATTAAACTTTTAGTAATTATTTGTCAATTGTTATTTATTAACATAGAAAGATAAATCTTAATCAAATTATATTATTGTTTTAAGTGCAAATGATTGATTATTAGTCATGCAGTATGAAAATATTATTAATGAATCTTATAAATTAAGAATGGAAAGGAAACTAAAAATGGTGGAAAAGTAATTGTAATCAAATCAGAAAGTAACTATCGAATAAACATATAGCCTATTAGTGCCTTTGCCAGTTTGTTTAAAATCAATAAAACTACTATCTAAACAGTATTGCAACTCAATCTGAGTATCAACAACGGAAATTTTATTATAAAATTTACTTATCCTTTTGTACTAAACGAATACCAGTAACGTAAGTAATGCATGCTGAAATTAGTAAGGCTGAAAAACCAATATATTGCGAATTTGTAAGTGGCGCATCGTATTTAAACATTACCAAAGAAATGATAATTGTAGGAATTAACCAGCCAAGCAAAGGTAAAAGGTATTTGAATTTCATATTTTTTAGTAATTATGAAATCTAAAATAACGGAATTATTTTAATAATCCGAATTAAAGTAAATGTTAGAGGTTGGAACTTGTAAAAAGCAATTATGGAATAAATTTATAGCCTATTCCTCTGACAGTCTCAATATGTTGCTTTCCGACCTTTTTTCTTATTTTTTTGATGTGTGTATCAATATTTCTATCACCAACGATAATATCGTCGCCCCAAACTTTTAATAATATATAGGCTCTTTTAAAAACTTTACCAGGTCTAGAGGTTAAAAGCACTACTAATTGAAATTCTTTTTTAGAAAGTTTTAAAGGTTCACCTTTCTTATAAATCATTACCTGTTCTTCATCAATTTCTAAATTTCCGAATGTTTTTATCTCTTTAAGAGTTTCTTCTTTTTCATATGAACGACGAATCAATGCCTTTATTCTATTGGTAAATAAGCGTGAACGAGACGATTTGGAAATAAATTCATCAGCACCAGCTTCAAAAGCAGTTATTTGAGTAAAATCATCTGAACGATTAGAAAAAAAAGCTATTGGTAATTTAGATAGTGATGCATCTGCACGGATATCCCAGCATATTTCTATGCCATCAGATTCATTTAAATCAACTTCTAATATCAATAAATCAGGTTTTTCTTTCTTAATTAATGAAATTAAATCTTTAGTTTTAGTCGTTTCTGTAAATCTATAACTTTCTGATTTGAAAGTTTTAATAGTAGTTTCAATACTTACTTTATCCCTATCTGCAATAAGGATATGATACTTCTTTGTTTCTAATGTTTTAGAATCCATAAATTGTTTGTCGGTACTAATATATTCCATAAAAACAGTAAGGTAAGATTATATATACAAACTACTTATAAAATTCACACAAAATACAACAATAATAAATGCAGATATGTTGATTTTGTGATTATTTTTTGCTTCTAAAGTCTTTTTAAATATTTCCTGCCATTTGTTGGAATGATTTTTGCATCAAAGTAACTATACTATAATAATTGGTCATTGATTTTTACATTTGATTTTAAACCTTTTATATGGTAATATTGTTAAAGATTATATGAAACACATGAAAAATAAATTTTTGGGTATCCTTGTCACTTTATTTGTGATTGTAGTTAGCTGTAATGCAAATAATAATTCAAGTGAAGTTGCTAGTATTGGAAATGCTGTTGAAACAAAATCAATATATGATTTTACGATGAAAGATATTGATGGTAATCCTTTATCCTTATCAGAATACAAAGGAAAAATTATTATAATAGTGAATACAGCAAGTCAGTGTGGATTAGTCGGTCAGTTTGAGGAAATTGAAGCTTTTTACAAAAAATTTAATAAAAATGGAGTTGTAGTTTTAGGATTTCCTGCAAATAATTTTTTAGGTCAGGAGCCATTAAGTAATGCTGATATTAAAGGATTTTGTACAAAAAATTATGGTGTTACATTTCAGATGTTTTCTAAAATATCTGTTAAAGGAAAAGATATCGATCCATTATACCAATATCTGACAAATAAATCTGAAAATGGAGTGCTAGATGCGCCAATAAAATGGAATTATCAAAAGTTTATTATAGATCGTAGTGGAAATTTAATTGCTTCTATTCCACCTAGAACAACAGTAAATGATCAGGAATTCATGCAATATATAGAAGACTTGTTGAAATAAGGACAAAGTCTGAAATAGGGAATCTCTTGGGCTTGGATTTATCCAAGCCTTTTTTGTTTTAACCACTTAAGAAACTCAAGAAACATAAGTAATCATCTTATTTATCTTTTTTTATTTCTTGAAGAATGCTATTTTAAAGAATCAAATTTTTAATATTCTTAAGTTCCTTAAGTGGTTTTTATTTTATTATGTATATTGTAAATTAATTTTTGATAAAAGATGTTATTAGAACGAACCATTATTTTTCAACCAAAACGACTACACAAAAATCATGTGTACGAAAGTGATTTTCCGTTGACAGAATATTTTTTCGATTTTAAAATTAAAGAAGAAGAATTTTTGATTAATGCTGTGCACTTGCAGGCAAAAAACTCAAAAGGCTTGGTTTTCTTTTTGCACGGCACATTGAATCATATTCAGTATCACCTACCAAAAGCAACTGTTTTTATTGAAAATAATTACGATGTAGTCATTATTGATTATCCGAAATATGGAAAAAGCAAAGGAAAATTGACCGAAGATTTATTACATCAAGTGGTGGAAATCTCTTTTAAAAAAATCATTAAAGCATTAGATTTTACTGGTGATGTGGTTTTGGTTGGTCGCTCGTTGGGTACAGCGCTGGCAAGTAATTTAGCTACTAAAATAAATCCGAAAAATTTAATCTTAATTTCTCCATACTATAGTATGCCTGATTTATTTAACAGTAAACTAAAATTGTTTCCATTTAAAAAATTAAAATTCAAATTTGAAAACCACACGTATTTGCCACGCGTTGCGTGCGATACGTATATATTTCATGGCAATGCAGATAAATTGATTCCAATAGAGTTATCTAAAAAATTAATTCCACATTTAAAATCTCCGGATTTCTTCATTGAAATAGAAAATTCCAATCATTTTGATGTACATGAAAAGCCTGTCTTCCAAAAAATGATAAAAAATATTTTGTCATAATTTGCTTATTTTCAATTAGTTATAATTTTTATAAAAATAATTCCCAAAAATTTATGGAATCTGTGTGTTGTTTGTATCTAAATGGGTGAAAGAAGTGTAGAAGTGAATGTACTTAATCGCGAAAACAAACTTTGAGCTTCTTAATTAAATTGATTTTTTAACGTAATTAAAATTAAAAACATGTCAGCAATCAGAAATCAAGTACAGTTAATCGGAAACTTAGGACAAAAACCCGAAATCAAAACATTTGGCGAAGACAAAAAAGTAGCTAAATTTAGCATCGCAACGTCAGATTATTACATCGACAACAAAGGCGAAAAGAAAGAACAAACGCAATGGCACAACGTTGTGATTTGGGGCAAGCAAGCAGATGTTGTAGAAAAATATCTCGACAAAGGAATGCAAGTTGCGGTTTCAGGTAAAATCACTTATAGAAATTATGACGACAAAGATGGCAACAAAAAGTACATCACGGAAATTATTGCCAGCGACTTCTTAATGTTGGATAAGAAAAACTAAATTCCATATTGCTTTTTTATGAGTCGCTTGTGCTAGTGCAAGCGGCTCATTTTTATTTTAAAATATAAAATAATGAATAAAATAGAAATACTTACAGAAGAAAAAGTGCTCAATAAAATCTACCTAATCAGAGATAAGAAAGTAATGCTTGACAGAGATTTAGCAGAAATGTATGGTGTGCTTACTAAACGATTAAATGAGCAAGTAAAACGTAATCTGAAACGATTTCCTGAAGATTTTATGTTCCAACTGACAGAAGAAGAATTAAAAAATTGGATGTCGCAATTTGCGACTTCCAATTTTTCTTCAAACTTGAAGTCGCAAATTGCGACTTCAAGTTATGGTGGTTCAAGAAAACTACCTTACGTATTCACCGAGCAAGGCGTGGCTATGCTCTCAAGTGTATTAAATAGTGATATAGCAATTGAAGTAAATATTAAAATCATCAGAATATTTACGAAAATGCGCGAATTACTGATTACAAACAAAGATATTTTGCTAAAATTAGAGCAGTTAGAAAATAAGATATTACGACAAGATGATACCATTTCAAAACATGATAATGATATGCAGATGATTTTTGCAGCTTTGAAACAATTATTAGTACAAGCTGAAACGCCAAGAAATCCAATTGGTTTTAAAATAGCAACGAAATAGAACAAAAATCATTTTTCCATGTTTATACTTCTTTGTACCTTTAAAAAATGGATGATATGGTATTAAACAATGGAATGGTCATCGAACCAAATCCTTCTCTAGAAAATCATTATAAAAGTATTCTTACGTTGCTTGGTGAAGATCCAACTCGAGAAGGGTTATTGAAAACACCGCATCGTGTAGGAAAAGCAATGCAATTTATAACACATGGTTATCAGTTAAATCCTGTGGAAATTATAAAATCTGCTATATTTCACGAAGATCATAATCAAATGGTGATAGTGAAAGATATTGAATTGTATTCGATGTGCGAACATCATATGTTGCCGTTTTATGGAAAAGCGCACGTAGCTTATATTCCAAATGGAACCATAACTGGCTTGAGCAAAATTGCACGTGTGGTAGATGCATATGCACGTCGTTTACAGGTGCAGGAAAGACTAACTGTACAGATTCGTGATTGTATTCAAGAAGCACTAAATCCACTTGGTGTTGCTGTAGTTATTGAAGCAAAACACATGTGCATGATGATGCGCGGAATTCAAAAACAGAATTCTGTAACTACAACTTCTGCATTTACAGGCGAGTTTGAAAAACAAGCTACACGTTCTGAATTTGTGAAACTGATAAGTGCAAAATTGTCGTAATTGATATAGCAATGACGTATTATATGCATCGTATTTAAAATTAAATAACCTTCAATTTTCATTTATTTAGATAAAGTGACGTAATTTTGAGCGTATTTAATTTTTAATCTCAAAA
>JANNVS010000063.1:0-8982 GCA_031414515.1 Sphingobacteriales bacterium
CCTCCCCAACACCTAAAATGTCGTTCACGGCTTCATTGATTACATTGTATGATGTAAATTTCCCTTTGTATCGGCGCACAACCCTTTGAATATAAGTCTTGTATATTTCTTCAAATTCCTCTTTTGTGCCACTAAAGTTGAATATCCATGGACATGCATATTCAAATCCGAAATAGTACCAGGCTAGAACATGTCCATTTAAAGTTTTTTTGTTCGTTCTTGCATATTCCACAGCTAGATCTGTTTTAGTAAAATCTATATCTGTACCCGGTCCATTTGGCCAGAGAACATACATTTCAACAGTTCCGGTTATACTATTAAATTCGTTCTTAGATATGCTAGCGTAAGCAGAATCAATGGCATAGAAATGTGGTTCGTAAGGGCAACCTACAGGGAAAGATGCGCTGCGGGCTAAAGATGTAGGCGAATAAAAGTTGTCAAAATTAGTTGTATTCTCCTTTTTGCAAGAATACATCATTGCAGATAATACAATAAGAAAAAAAAATGCAATTTTGATTTTAAAAAGAAACTTGTTCATTTTAATTATTATTTAGTTTTAGCAATAATAAAAGAAAATCAATCTTTATTTTAAGAGAATAGAAGTTGACTATGTAGACTGCTTAATGTAAATCTAAACTTAACCCAGAGGATATGCACTAATCCTTTGTAAACTATTAAACTATTAATGGCCTAATTCTATAAAATAAGTGATCATTATGAATCTGCAAAAACAAATATTCTGAATCATTTTTGATTTACTTTCACGTTCTTGCATATCATCAAGATGCGAAAAAGAAAAGGAAATCTTTCTATTCAGAATTTACAAGCTTCTCTTTAATTCATCTCTAAAGCCGAAATAGGCAGGTTTTTGTTTAAGACTATCATCATACAAACAAGGCCAATCTATTTTATTAATAATCCAATATGGCCCATTTCTATACCAGCTATATTTGTCGGCTGCGCCCCAAACGGTGATGCCAAATCTTAAATTTGGTGGTACAGCATCAATATACGCTTTTACATAAGTTTGGTAAAATGTTTTTTGCATTTCTAAATCTTGTATACTGGGTTTGGTTTTTAATCCTAATGGTCCGTTTATCACAATATCTAGTTCAGAAACATGTACTTTGTAACCTCTATTTGCTACTTTTTTAAATGCGTTATAATAACTTTGATAAGTCATGATACGTGGAAAAAGTATGTGCGCTTGAAAACCAACACCATCAATTTTAGCACCTTGGCGTTTGGCGTCATCTAAAAGTTGCAACACTTTATCCAATTTGGCTGGAAATAATTCCAGATTGTAATCATTATAAAAAAGAGGTGTGATAGAGTCAATCTCTTCCGTCCATTTGAATAATTTATAAATATAATTATCACCTAAATATCTTTTTTGAAAATCATCGCGTAGTTGAAACCCATTCAAAGGCAAATTAAAATCGCCATTAATACTTGAAATATCAAGAATCGCCTCATTTACAACATCCCATGCACCTAATTTTCCTTTATATCTTGCTGTTACTGTTTGAATATAATTTTTATAAATTGTTTCAAATTCAGCGTTAGTACCTGCAAAATTATTAATCCATGGACATGTTTCTTTATAAAAAAACCAGCTTAAAACATGCCCGTGCATTCTTTTATTATGTTGATTTGCATATTCAAATACATTATCTGCATTAGTAAAATTAAAATCCGAGCCTGGGCCATTTGGCCATATTTCGTACATTTTAAAAGAGTTTTCAGCGGTTATACTATTAAACTGCTCATCTACTATTTTTTCATAAACAGTGTCATTTATTAAATCGGCACTAAAGGCTGTGCCAATTGGAAAAGAAGCACTGCCTGCTAAAGATGTAGGTGAATAATAAACATCTAAATTAGTAGAATTATCTTTTTTACATGAATATATCATCGCACAGAGTACAATAAGGAAAAAAGACACTATTTTGATTTTTGGCAGACACTTCTTCATTTTATTAACATTTTAAGAAAATTAAATTCCTATAAAAAGAATCATTCTTCATATGAAAGCTGATGGATTTGCATCAAATAGATGCGTTATGTAAATGTAGAAGTACTCCTGTAGATATGAACTTATCTTTTGTAAACTATTTAAATATTCTTTTCCTGTTTTTAATAGAAAATAATTATGATTAATTAATGTCCAGCACTTCTTCTGCAGCTCTAATGCCACTTTCAATGGCGCCATCCATGTAGCCATTCCATTTCATCGCGGTTTCTGTTCCTGCAAAATGTAAGTGTTGAATTGGCTCTCTAATGACTTTGCCAAATTGTGTCAATACACCGGTTGGCATATTGCCGGCATAGCAGCCGCGGCTGAATTCTTCTTCCGTCCAGCATTTATCTTTGTATTCCAGGATGTTTTTTGCTTCTTCTCCAAAATAACCAACAAGTTGGTTTAATACTTTTTCTCTACGCACTGCTTCCGGTTGTTCGATAAAATCTCTGGCATTATGGCCTTCTACAAATACCAGTAACACACCAAAGTCATCATCCTTGTTGGTGCAGTCAAAGGTTACTCTCACCGGTAAAGCATCGCTTACAATTTGACCTGAAAATTCCTGTTTACGCCAAAACGGCGTTTGGTAGATGCAGAAACATTTCATAGCCGCGCCCATCGGAACGCGTTGCAGCAATTGAGCTTTGCGTTGAGGTAAGATTGGTGAAAATCGAATCGTATTTAATGAAGTTGGTGGTATCGTGGAAATACATTTTTTTGCTTTAATGATTAAGCTTTCTGATTCAACAGTTATACCATTTTCATCTTGGCTAATTTTAAGAACCGGATAATTCAGATAAATTTTATCCTTAAATGGTTCAGCTATTTTTTGCAATAAACCTTGTGTGCCTCCTTTTAATAAGGTCTGTTGTGCTCCGTTTGCAATAGAAATTAAAGCTTCCATATTATCGCCGCTATGGCAGTAAAATAAGGCATGCAGAAAAGAAATTTCATGAGCGCCAGCTGCGAAAACCGTTTCTACGCCGATATTAAAAAGATGTTTTGCTTTTTTAGTAAACATATTTTTCTCCATCCAAGTATGCAGTGTCATGGAATCATATTCCAGTGCTTTCGGATGTGTCCAAGGTGCGTCTAATGGAATTTGCTTACAGAGTTTATTGATTCTTTCAATGGCAATTCCTAAATCAATTAATGAAATAGGATCAATTTTTGGAATAGTGCCTTTGTACGTAGAAATTTTATTTTTCCATGATAAAATATTTTTACCAGAATCAAAAGTATCATAAGTTTCCGTGTTGGTTTCTTTCACCCATTTCCAGATATGATGTTGTGTGGGACCAATCCATTGAGCGCCTAAGTCAACCGTGGCACCGCTTGCCAAAGTTTCCGTGTTAACGCGTCCGCCGATTCTGTCGCGTGCTTCAATTATAATAAATGATTTTCCGGCTTCCTGTAATTTCCTGGCGGCTGCTATTCCTGCATAACCTGCACCAATGATGACAATATCTGTTTGAATAGATTCCATTGAATTTATTTAGTTGACACCTTCAAGGATTAAATTCTGTTTGAACTGCAATCCTACAGCAGAACCTTGTTTGTAAAACACTGCAGCTCTGTCAGATAAACTTGTAACAGTAAAATTTTGTCCTGTACTATTTATTATCTGATTTGTCCAGACATTTACCCAATTTCCATTTGGCAAGTAAACATTGATGCTTGTTTTATTTTGATCAACAACAGGTGCAATTAGCAACTCGCTTCCAACCATAAATTGATACGACAAATTGTATGTATTAATATCGTATGGATATTCTAAAAATAATGGACGACAGATTGGATGTCCTTTTTGTGCGGCTTCATCCATTAATTGTTTTCTATAAAAATACCATGCACGGTAAATTTTTGCATTGCGTGCAAAATGTTTTGCTGTTGTTGTATCTTGATATATTTGATAATTTTTATCAGGACCTAAACCTTCGTGTGTTCTGTAAACAGGCGTAAATGCTGCCATTTCCATCCATCGCCATAATAACTCTTTGCTTCTGCCTAACACTAAATAATTTACAAAAGGTATTGAAATAGAAGTGTAACCACCAATATCACTGTGGTTTAAGGTGAACCCAGACATGCCACCACTTAGCAAACCAGTTACCGCAGATTTTAATCCGTCATTTTTATTCCAACCAACTAATTGATCACCTTGCCAAAATAGCGTGGCATATTTTGGACTTTGTGTATAGCCTGCTCTTGAAAAGAAAACGACAGTATCTTTTAAGTTTGATTCTTGTATAGCTTCCTTATTTATTTTTTCCCAAACTTCAGGATATTTATTATGAAACGTAGCGGTGCTTTCACCACTATGTAATTCTACATCAAACGGTAATGCTTCTGCAAAATCTGCCATCCAACCTTTTAAGCCACGTGCCAGCATTTCATCTTTAATTATATCTTTTATCCAATTAACGCAACCTGTATCACTTAAATCTAAAACACCTGAAGTAAACGAAGTATTTTGTACTTGATACGGTAAGCCTCTCTCATTTAAAACTAAGTAACTATTGTTGGCAGCTTCTTTGTATAAATCTCTGCGGTAATTTGGTTTGTCTGCTGTTACGTCAACTAAAAATGGATTGATGTAACCCATCATTGAAATATTTTTTTGCGTTAAAGAATCGTGTAGTTTATTCCAGTTTGGATATCTATCGTTATCAAGTTCCCAATTCCACCAAAGTTGTTTTCCTGCTAAAGTAGTACGTTGTCCAATCCAATCTTGTGTCCAAAAAGCAGCAACTGGTACATCTGCATTTTTCAATATTTGCCATATATCATATAACTTATTTGTGCCACCTTGCATGCCAATTACTGCACCAGAACTTATCCATGCTGGTAGTGGTTTCATTCTACCACAATAAGTAGTATATTCTTCAATTGCATCGTACGGATTAGTTGCATATATAATATTTGCTGATAGTTTTGATGCATACAGCTCAACTTGAATTTGATTATTTTTTGTGAAATCAAATTCACTGTATTCGTAATTTTCTAAAAAAAGCGCATTTGATTTAGAAGAAATATATTGTGGAACTACTTTATAAGAGGTGTAATCATCACCTACAGACGTGCCTAAGGTAAGATTCACAATTGCATTCACTAATCCGTTATCAGAAACATTATCGCCTCTTCCAACTCCTTGCTCTTGCACTAAAATTGGCACTCTATTTCCTTTGTGATTTAGATGCGATGGTTGTTCACCAAATCCAAAAATTTGCTCATTTACATCACATGCATAAGACAAATACAAACGATTAAATATGCTATTGTCTGTTTGTAAATCGAAGTGTAATTGATTGTCTGATTTTTGGAAAATGGTTAACGTATAATTAGTATTTTGAGCAGATAATAATTGACCTTTTATTTCCAATTGATTGTTGGAAAGCGCAATAGATTCTATGGTTTGCGATTGTGTAACATTAGATTTCACATCTACAATTGTAAACGAACCTGCTTTTTCGGTAATGGTTTCGATGCCTTTTGCAGCACCGCAAAAGCCTTTGCCTGCTACATTTTGCCAAATAATTTTTGATGGATTATTTTGATGAGCGATGCTAATGTTTCCGTTGTTGCTATTCCAATTTATAATAAAATTTTGAAGTGTAAAATTATTAGTTGGAATTTGTGTGGCATTGTATTGCAAATTAAAATTATAAAATGTACCAACTGCTTTTGCATTCGTTTTATCACCATAAAGGATAATACAAAAAAGTATGACAAGAAATTTGAATTTCATTTATTGAATGATTATAGTTTTGGAATAATTATTTTCGTCAACTTGAATAGTCAGGATATAAGAACCTTTGCTGAGTGATGATAAATCAACCTGCAATAAAGATTGAGAAACTGCAGGCAAATTAGTTGAATATACTTTTGCGCCCTCAGTGTTATAAATAAAGAGATTGCCATTTTTATTTTTAATATTCAATATTTTAAGTTGGAATTTTCCATCATTTGGATTTGGAAAAACTTCAGCAGCTACTTCGTTGATATCTTTTTTTATACTTGTAGTGGTATTTTTTTTAACAACGATATTATCTACATTAAAATACTGAGATGGAAAGCTGCCTGATGAAAAATAATTCCATCTGAATTTTACATTGCTACCGATGTTGTTAAACAAGACAGAATCCGTTTGCCAGGTTCTGTTATTACCGTTGTAAATAGCATAAATAGTTTGCCATAATATTCCATTATCTGTTGTAAACTGCACATTCACAGAATCGGTATTTTGCTGCCTAGCTTGATTCCAGTCGAAATACAATGTGTAATTTCCGTTTGATAAGGGTATGGCTGGTGTTTCTATAAATTTGTTTTGGAAATTTGGATGAAAACGAACATACTTACTATTGTCTGTTCCTAGCCATAATGCTTGCTCAGCTTTAGCAGAAATATTCCATGAAGAAAGATACTGAATGGTGTTAAAATCTTCCTGAAAAATAATTTGCGCATTCACCGAAATTGAACAGCAAAAAGAAAAAAAGACACCTATTTTTTTTAGAGGAAACATATGGCAACTAAAATACAACTTGTTTTTGAATAAGAACATCAGTTTGTATTCAGATATTTAAAATTTTAATTCCAGTTTTCTTGTTTAACCTTTTCCAGAATTGGCGATAGAAAAATCCTGTTTTATCCTGTTTGTTTTGATATAATTTAGACTTTAGATAGTCTCTGACTTCTATGCTTTCTTTTATTGCTTTTAGTGAAACTTGCCTGGCATTGATTAAATTCCAGTTTTCTTTTATTAAGATTCTATCTTGTTTTATCCAGGATTTTTCTAGTTCCTGTTGTTTATATTGTATAAATGAAATTGATTCAACATAATTTTTCAAAATAGAACGATGTAATTTTTCCCATTGCCACCAATATGAATTATCAAAAACCGAAGCTGGTGCAATAAAGTTTTCTTCTTTTAAAATATCATTTCCAAAATAAAAAGGCTTGAAGGTACTTAAACATGGTGCAGAAGTTCCGGTAAGCCAGACAGTTGCTGGTTTTTCTTTTCGCAATTCTACCACCATGGAACCAACGGATTGGTGCGGTGTAAATAAACCAGATGCATGCATACAAATAGAATTCGTATTTCCTTTTTGAGGTTCAAAATTATTTTCAGTGGAATCATGTGAACGTAAAATTTGAAAAGCATTTTCTGCAGTAAAATCCGAATACGATTTTCCTTTTTGTTCGCTGTTGCTTCTTCTGTATTCACAAGACGCTAATTTTGGCATCAACCAGGCACTGTACGCTTTTTTAAAATTGAAGGATTCATTTTTTTTATTCCATCCTTTTTTTTGTGCAAATTCAATAGCACCTTTGCTGATGCCATCGTATTTTTCTTCAATGCTTAGTCCATTTGAAATAGCACGATATCCAATCACTTTTTCATAAACCCAATGTTTGCCAGCTGTTTCTAAAACAAATGCTTCTGTTTTGTCAGCAATAATAAAACTATTATGATAATAGAAATTTTTGTCTGTGTAACCGCCACAAGCATCTTGACCATATTTTTCCAGATAATAAATAATATTCTGTAATGCTTCGGTTGCTGACTTAGAAATTTCTAAACTCAATCTCAACAAATCCATTCCAGTCAGACCAGTATTCTTTTTATTAATATTTATTTTAGTAAAGACAGCTTCATTTCCAATAGTAACACCAAATTCATTGCAACCCATTTCGGCACCAAACATTTGATATGGCTTGCATAGAATTACTTCATACGTTTCATTTGGATATTCCACTTCAATAAAAGTGGTTTTTATCTTGTTTTTATCTCTATAATTTCTTGGATAACAAACAATCTGTTGAGCTTCATTTGGTTCTCTGTCGCTGTTTTTGCCAAAAATAACAGACTCAGTTTTTTGAGATGGAATATGAACAAAGGTATCGCACATTACTATAAAGTTAAAACTCTGAAATTAAAAGTCAAAAAATTATTGTGAATAGGTGTATTATTAGTAAAAACACCTTTTAAGGCTTACCTTTGCACCTCGAAATTGAATCAATTCATTTTTATGCAAAAAATCAGAAATATTGCGATTATCGCGCACGTCGATCACGGAAAAACAACTTTAGTAGATAAAATTCTCTGGGAATGCAAAACATTCTCTGAGCATGAAAATACTGGTGTTTTAATTATGGATAACAATGAGTTAGAACGTGAACGTGGAATTACCATTACTGCTAAAAATGCTGCTGTAAAATATAAAGATTACAAAATCAACATTATTGATACACCTGGTCACGCGGATTTTGGTGGCGAAGTAGAACGTGTTTTAAAAATGTCGGATGGTGTTTTATTATTGGTAGATGCTTTTGAAGGACCAATGCCACAAACACGTTTCGTTTTACAAAAAGCATTACAATTAGGTTTAAAACCAATTGTAGTTATCAATAAAGTAGATAAAGAAAATTGTACACCAGATGAAGTACATGAAAAAGTATTTGATTTGATGTATCAATTAGATGCAACAGAAGATCAATTGGATTTCCCAACTATTTATGGTTCTGCAAAGAATGGCTGGATGAGTGTAGATTTCAGAAAACCAACGACCAATGTGGTTGATTTATTGGATTGTATTATTGAACATATCCCACCACCAAAAATTGCAGAAGGTACTGTGCAAATGCAAATTACATCATTAGATTATTCTTCTTTCGTTGGACGTATTGCAGTTGGACGCGTATTTCGCGGAACCTTAAAATCAAATATGCCAGTGGCTTTGATTAAAAGAGATGGCAAGATAATAAAATCGCGCATCAAGGATTTAATGTTATTCGAAGGAATGGCAAAAATAAAAGTAGATGAAGTTCCAGCTGGTGAAATTTGCGCAATCGTAGGCATTGAAGGGTTTGAAATTGGAGATACACTAGCAGATATTGAAAATCCAGAAGCAATGGCTGCGATTTCTATCGATGAGCCAACGATGAGTATGTTATTTACG
>JANNVS010000064.1:0-2986 GCA_031414515.1 Sphingobacteriales bacterium
TTGTACAAATACCAGTACAGTACCAATTATAAGTTCTAATTATGCGCCCATTTTTTGTAATTGGAATTATGGCAATGGCACTTCTTCAACGAATACGACCCCAACTATTTCCTATGCAACTGAAGGAAATTATTCAATTAAATTAAATTCTACAAATCTGGAAGGTTGCAGAGATTCGATGTCTCAAGATATTACAGTTAATTTGGCGCCTACTGCTGCATTTTCTGCTGATGTATTAAAATCGTGTGTACCATTTACCGTAAATTTTTCTAATACATCTGTGAATGGTAGTACTTACAAATGGATAATTAATGGTCCAAATGGATTTAACTCAACATCAACCAATACTGCACCTTCTATTTTATTGCCAGAAAAAGGAAACTATAATGTTACACTTATAGTAACTTCTGCTAATGGATGTATTGATAAATTAGATAAACTACAATATATCTGGATTGGCTCCGACTTAATAAACGCTACCTCAGATAAGACAGAAGGTTGTGAAGACTTGAGAGTTCAATTTAATTCCAATCTCACGCATAATTGGGTGCCATTAAGTATTACCTGGAATTTTGGTGATGGAACTACTGGTACTGGCGAAAATCCTGTTCATATTTATACTACACCTGGAGATTATTATGTGAAAGTAAAAGTATTATATGATTTGCCATGCGATTCATTAATAGATAATATTGGACCAATACACGTTGGAACTAAATATCCATTTGACGGCTCTTTTGATTATGATAAAGTATGTGTGAGAAAAGAAACTGTAACCTATATTGCTACAGGTGGAATTCCTACTACTGAATTTATTTGGTTATATGGTGATGGTACTGGTCAAGGCAGAAACACTACACATATATATCAGGAACCATCACAGCCAAGAAGCTATAATGTTCAATTAATCGCAATTAATAATACCTGTAGAGATACTTTAGATGTTAAAGAAATATTTGTGGCTTATCCAAGAGCAAATTTTCTTTATACGTCAAATTGCAATAGTAAAAAAGTTGACTTCGAGAATTTATCTAAAGGACATACTATCACTCATTGGGATTTTGGTGATGGTACTACTTCTGAAACTATGGATAGATATTTAAGTCATACATATCCTTCAAATCTGACTCAGGTTACAGCTTCTATAATAGTTTATAATGATTCCACTGGTTGTACGGATACGATGGCTAAAAAAATTAATTTTGCAAATGTTGACTCATTTAAATTTAGTGTTTCTGCGAATAAAGGTTGTGCGCCATTAAGAGTTGTATTATCTGCAGCGTTGGATACAAATATTGCAAATTATCTTTGGGATATTGGAAATGGTAATTTTGTTTTTGGCAATAATTATGTTGCAAATTATACAAACGAAGGGAAATATGTTGTAAGAATGTTTCTGAAATATAAAAATGGCTGCATATTAGAATCAACTATAAAAGATACTATAACTGTATTAGCTTCTCATGCTAATTTTAATTATGATAAAGCAAGTGGTTGTGTTCCAGCAATAATAAATTTAAAAGATTCGAGTATAACACGGAATTCTACTATAGCTTCTTACAGATGGCAGTTTAATGATGGTTCAACTTCTAATGCGAGCACTGCTACGCACACTTTCAATTCTATTGGCACCTTTCCAGTAAAATTAGTAATACAAAATGAAATTGGATGCAAGGATTCTATTACAAAAAGTGTAAGTATATCTGTTGTAAATGCAGATTTTTCTATAGATGTGAATGATGTTTGCGGTGGTAAGCCAATTAAGTTTATTAATAATTCATCTTCCAATGCGACAGCTTTCTTATGGGATTTTGGAGATGGAACTACTTCTACAGATACGATTCCAACACATATTTATTCACAAGAAAATAATTATACTATTAAATTGACTGTTACTGATGGAAAAGGTTGTTCTAATACTTTAGTGAAACCCGGTTTTGTAAGAATAAAAAATATTCATGTGAACTTCACAGCCAATCCAACATTTAAAACGTGCCCAGATTTAATTAGTAATTTTCAATTGCAGGCTCCTGCGGCTATGCAATTCAAAAATATTATGTGGGATTTTGGAAATGGGAATTCTAGTAATGATAATAATAAAACACCTCAAGGTGTTTATACTAAGTCTGATTCTTTTGATGTAAAATTAATTGTTGTAGACAATAATAATTGTACGGATACTATCTTGAAGCCAAACTATATTATAGTTGAAGGACCAAATGGTGATTTTTCTTTTTCACCTGATTTTGGATGTGCACCTTTCAACGTGACATTTAATGCACAATTTAAAAATACGACTACCACAATTTGGGATTTTGGAAATGGTGATACAAAATTAGACAGAACCTTAGCTACTCAAACTACTTATGCATACAAAAGAGAAGGCGAATATACACCATCGTTAGTGTTGAAAGATGACTTTGGATGCACCGTTAATATTATTTCTGCTAAGAAAATAAATGTAGCTCGTATTCAGACATACTTTGGTGTTGACAAAACAAGTGTTTGTGGTGGATCTGGAAGAATACTTATTAATGACTCAGTTTATACTTCGCCAAATTCACCTTTAAAAGATTTCTATTGGTCATTTACTGATTCTACTAATAAAATAATCAAAGGCATTGGTGATACTTTTATTCCTATTTCTACTGGCACATATAAGGTTAATTTTTTTGCAGAAAATACATTTGGTTGTATTGCAAAAGATAGTGTAAAAGTTAGCGTCTATACCATTCCAGTTATTACAACTATAAAAGATAAATTAATCTGTAAAGGCGAACAGATTAATTTAAATTTATTGGGTAATCCAGCCAAAGTCGAATGGACACCTAGTAATTCATTAAATGTTGCGAACACACAGAATGTATTTGCAAAACCTGATGTAACTACACAATATATAATCAAAGCGTATAATTATCCGCAATGTCCAATTTACGATACTTTAGATGTAGTAGTAAAAACTAAATTAGATGCAAGAGCCTATCCG
>JANNVS010000065.1:0-3322 GCA_031414515.1 Sphingobacteriales bacterium
TAGAATTTGATTTTGTATTACTAAGTCATTCCAAGGCTGAAATCTGATGAAAATTAACACTCTAACAATGAATGCAATCAATAATAACCACCATATTTTACTAGGTAATGATAAGAAAATTGATTTTTTAATAATCATAGGTGTAAAAATAGGTTTTTATCTTAAAAGCTAAAAATCGAATAAATATTGCGGTTTATCGAAAAAAAGTATAAATTTGTACCTAAGGCACGTCTAAATCAGGCGTGTCTATTTTTTTCAATTAAAACATAAGTTATGACAGATATAGTATATGTGACAGAACAAGGATTAGCAAAGATGAAAGCAGAATTTGCACATTTAGTATCTATAGAACGACCTAATGCATCAAAAGCGATAGCAGAAGCAAGAGAAAAAGGAGATTTATCTGAAAATGCTGAATATGATGCAGCAAAAGAATCACAAGGTTTATTAGAATTACGCATACGTAAATTGGAAGCAGATATTGGAAATGCACGCGTGTTAGATGCTTCTAAAATAGATATTTCAAAAGTTTCTATATTATCTAAAGTAAAGGTTTTAAATCTAAAGCTGAAAAAAGAATTTACCTATCATTTAGTATCTGAAAAAGAAGCTGACTTGAAACTATTTAAAATTTCAGTAAAATCACCTATTGGTGCAGCGCTGTTAGGAAAAATAATCGGTGAAAAAGTATCTATTCAAATTCCTTCAGGTAATATGGAATTGGAAGTATTGGATATCTCTATTTAATTTCAATTTTATGGCAACTATTTTCACCAAAATTATTAAAGGCGAAATCCCATGTTATAAAATAGCAGAAGATGAACACTATTTTGCATTTCTGGATATTCGTCCACTAAATGCTGGACATACTTTAGTAGTACCAAAAAAAGAAACCGATTACATTTTTGATTTAGAAGATGATGAATTGCAAGGATTAATTGTATTTGCAAAAAAGATTGCGATTGCTATTAAAAAATCTATTGAATGCGAACGAATTGGAATGACTGTAATTGGCTTAGAAGTTCCACACACACATATACATTTGTCGCCAATAAATTCTGTATACGATTTGGATTTCAGAAATACGAAACAGATTTCTAAAGAAATGATGTTGGAAATTGCGGAGAAAATTAAATCGAATCTGTAAAAGCGAATGCGTCATTGCGAGGTACGAAGCAATCTGTTGATTATTTAGTAGTATCAATACTTTCCGTTTTTGGAACATCTTTCACTTCATAAAATTTCAACGCCTTTAATTTTTCTATTTCAGATTTATTTGCACGCACGTAAAAATGTATTCCATTCGGACAAGTACATGCTTCACAGCTTATAAAATCATTTTCTGTTGATGATTTAATTTCTAAAATATTAATTTCTTTTCCAAGTAAATTTCCTTTTACAGCACCTAATATCTGTTCTTTAGTTGGTTTTGAAAACCAGTTAAAGTTCCATGGATTTGCACATTTGGTTTCATCAAAACGCATCCAAACTTCATTCGCATTTAATTTTGAAGCTGAAATTTCTGAAGTTGCATTTTTCTTACAGCAGTTCGTTTTCTTATTACATTTGCTAAAAGAAAATAAGCAAGAAAGTATAAGTGTTATAAAGAATAGTTTTTTCATAAGAATAATATTTCAAATATTGCGCCAAAATCTGTACAAATCTATTTTTTCTTTTAAAGCCGTGTTCTGTTATTGCTGTTTAAATTTACAAATCTCACCAACTTCCACTTTCGCTTGTTTTCCCATAAAAATAGCTCGATTGTCAGCAATATGACCAGCAGGAAAATTAAAACATACAGGATAATCATATTCAGAAACATGTTCTGCAATGATTTCTTCAGCAGTTTTTCCAAATGGAATCGTATTGTCTTTCATGTCACTTAAACCACCAACAATCAAACCTTCTAAATTTTGCAGTTTTCCTGCACGTTTCAATGCCATCATCATTCTATCTACATGATATAGATACTCATCTAAATCTTCTAAAAACAAGATTTTTTTATTGGTATCTAAAATAGTTTTTGTGCCAAGATTAGCATATAAAATAGAAATATTTCCACCAACAACTTCGCCTTGCATATTTCCATTTCTGTTTAATGCATGTGCTGGAAATTCATATTCTAAAGTATTACCAAATAATGCATCTTTCAAAGATTGAATAGCAGTTGGTGTGTTAATAGGAAACGTACTCATCATAATTGCATGCAAGGTTTCCACGCCAATATTGCAATTCAATTGAGTGTGCAAATAGGTAATATCAGAAAAACCAACCAACCATTTTGGCGCATCCATAAACGCACTAAAATCAAGGTCATCCATAATGCGAACTGTACCATAACCACCACGTGCAGCAATAATTGCTTTAATATTTTTATCATATAGCATACGCTGAAAATCTGCTCTGCGTTCAGTGTCTGTTCCACCATATTGGTTATCTTCTTTGCCAATCGTGTCAGCAATCACCACATTCAAATCCCAACTTTTTAGCGTATCAATGGCTACTTGAATTTCTTCCATAGAAATTTTTCGTGCAGTACAAGTAATGCCAACTGTATCGCCTTTTTTGAGAAATGGTGGTCGTATCATGTTGTAAAAGTAAAAATGTTGTGATAGATAAACTACAAAAGTTTTAAAAACTTTTTATTCTTAGTATCTTTGCAGTATGTCAGAACCGAAAAGATATACGATTACAGCTGCTTTGCCTTACGCAAACGGACCTTTGCATATTGGTCATTTAGCTGGTGCATATATTGCTGCAGATATTTACGCACGCTATTTGCGATTGCAAGGCAAAGATGTAATTTTTGTATGTGGAAGCGATGAGCATGGCGCAGCAATTACCATCAAAGCAAAAAAAGAAAATACGACACCAAAAGAAATAGTGGATAAATACCACGCAATTATTAAAAAGAGTTTTGAAGATTTTGGAATTTCATTCGATATCTATCACCGTACTTCTGAACCGATTCATTACGAAACCTCACAGGATTTTTTCAGAGTTTTAGATAAAAAGAATGCATTTAAAATTGAGGAAAGCGAACAATATTTTGATGAAGAAGCCAAACAGTTTTTAGCCGATAGATATATTATTGGCACTTGCCCGAAATGTGCCAATGAAAATGCATATGGCGATCAATGTGAAAAATGCGGTTCATCTTTGAATCCAACAGATTTAATAAATCCAAGATCAACCTTAACGAATTCCACACCAATAAAAAAGAAAACTACACCAATCAACACTCCCCGAATTGCTTTTGATGTTGAAGCACCGAGTGACATACAAAACACAATGATTGCATTGAATGTCAACAACCAAAACA
>JANNVS010000066.1:0-2338 GCA_031414515.1 Sphingobacteriales bacterium
GTTTTTACAAATGGAATCTTGATAGCAAAGTTCATTAAGCGCAACGTAAGATAATGCGCATTTTCAGCATCTAATTTGAATAAAAAGAAACGCAGGATTTTGTACATGTACGAATTTACGATTTATGTTCCAAATTTTCGGAATACGATTTATGATTTAGAAAAATTAAAACCTCGTTAAAAGACGAGGTTTTAATTATAACGTTAAAAGGAATTTTAATATACAATACCAAACTTAACAAAACCACTTCCACCAACATCATCAATATTTTGTTTTGGAAAATAAGTCAATCTGCCACCAGCATTTAAAGAAATGCCTAAACTTTTGCTTATTTTAAATTCTACACCTAAGCCAAAATTTGTAATAAACGTATGATAAATTTCGCTATTGTTATAATAGCTATTTCTTATTAGCAACATTGCATAACCAGGTGCAAGGTTTAAGAATGGTGTCACTCTTTTCTTTATAAAATAAATTCTTGCATCTATTGTCACAGGAACATATAAAACATATTTATTAACATCAGCACCAAATGCCATTCCAATGGAAAAGGTTTGAGAAGTCCTTTTGCCAAGAAGCTGATTAAAAGAAAAAGTTGCATTATTTCTACCAGCTGCAAACAACGAACCAATTTCTGTAACGCCAATAAATCCTTTCTTTAGGTACACTTTTTTATCTGTTGGTGTATTATAGGTATAAGAATTCTTTGGTGCGTTATTCGTCGTATCTTTTATTTCAGTATTATTTTGACTAACAACTTGATTATTCTGAACTGGTTTTTCTAAAGCTTGAACTGGTTGATTTATTGATGGGTTTATATAAGGTGTTTCTTTTGTAATTTTCTGAACTTCACTTAAATTATATACAAACACACTTCCATCTTTTGTTTGAATTTTTAATGTTTGATTTGGAATTTGTTCAATAATTATTCCTCTTATAACACTTCCATTTTTTAGATAAACTACTTCATCTAAATTACTTTGAGCGAAAGTAATTGTTGTAATAAAGACCAATAAAATAAAAGATATTTTTTTCATAGTTTGGTTATTTAACTTGGTAAGTACCTAAAATTGCAATATTTGAAACAACAGTATTTGCGCCAATAACAGCTGGTCCACCTTTCTTTGCTATATAAGCTAACATTGGTGTAAGTAATAATAATCCAACACCTAAGCCAACGCCTAATGCTTTTCCTTGCATATTTTGTCCTTCTTTGCTATGCTTACCGTTTAATCTAATATCCTGACCATCTACAGATTTTACAGAATTCATAGTTATTACAATACTACCTGGCTTGCCAACTCCTTTACGTTTTGTTTTTTCAACATTGCATTGTATTGGAGTTCCTTCTTTTATCAATAACTTTCCATTCGCATCTAATATGTTATGAGTAACCTGAATCAGAATATTATCTTCATTTTCACTTGATACTTCATTTACAATTGTTGCATCTATAAAACCTGAACTTACAGTAGCTGTATTTACAACATTACCATTGTTTATTATTGGATTTACAATTACTTCTTTAGTTGTCTTTGCAACTTCATCAAACTTGTAAACAAATATATTTCCATCTTTTGTTTGAATTTTTAATGTCTCGTTTGGGATTTGCTCAATAATAGTTCCTCTGATAATGCTACCATTCTTTAGGTAAACAACTTCTTCTAAGTTATTTTGAGAATATGCCAACATGCTAATCAATAACAATAGACATAGATTAAATAATTTTTTCATAAATTTTAGTTTTAACAAATATAAGAACAAGTAGTCATATATGATAACCTTTAAATAGATATTTATTTGATTTTAATGGTGCTTAATAAGTGCCAAATAAATGATTGAGAATGAGCTAATAAGATTAGGAAAGAGAATTAGAAAACTAAGATTATCTAAGAAAATGACACTTGCAAAATTGGCTGCTGAGTGTGATTTTGAAAAATCTAATATGGCAAGAATTGAAAAAGGAAATACGAATCCAACCTATAAAACTCTTTACAAAATATCAAAAGCTTTATCTATTTCTATTAGTGAGTTGGTAAATTTCGACTAAATAGAAATTTTAATTCATATTTGGCTACTCTGATTTTCCTTATCTTCACCTAATGCAAAAGCCTTTAGCCGAACGAATGCGTCCAACGAAAATTGATCAAATTATTGGTCAGGATCATTTATTAGGAAATGGCAAAGCATTGCGCCAACTCATCGAAAAAGGCAAGTTACATTCTATGATTTTTTGGGGTCCACCTGGTGTTGGCAAAACTACATTGGCAAGAGTGCTGGCAAATCATGCAAATTTACCTATTGAACAAGTCAGTGCCATTTCTTCAGGTGTGAAAGA
>JANNVS010000067.1:0-5193 GCA_031414515.1 Sphingobacteriales bacterium
ATGTACAAAATGTCAATAACAGACTCCAGGATTTTTCGCATGATGACGGATGGAAAGTAGTTTTATTAAAATCCTATGACACTATAATAGAAAAGAATGCACTACTGTATCCAAATACTATGGCTGTCATAAAAAAAATTCCTAATGTTTCAAATGCTATTTTCTCTGTTTTGTCACCAAAGAAAAATATACAATTACATCGTGGCATGTATCGTGGAATTGTATTTATCCATTTAGGAGTTTATATACCAATACCTGACAACAGGCATACTTTTATTGTAAACGGAGAAAGTAAACACTGGAAAGAAGGTGAGGCTTTTGGTTTTGAGGACAGCTATATGCACGAAGTTATTAATAATTCAGACGAATACAGATCTATCCTATTGTTAGAAATAGAAAGGCAAGATATTCCATTTTTGTTAAAACCGATTCATAATTGGATTTTTAAGAAAATAAAAGAAAATAAAAACACGGCTCAGATTGTTGAAAATGTAACCAAGTAAAAAAACTGATTTAATTTGAAGAAACATAAAACAAAGCGGCTAACCTATGCTATCTTTCTGATAGAAAACCTTATGCCTTATTTCGGACTTAAGTTAAAAAGTTTTTATGATAATACTGATTTTGAATGGTTAAAAATACTAGAAGAAAATGCATCTATTATAAAAAAAGAATATGTAGAAAAAACAAACCCTGAAGAAGCACCCAGTGTACTGGATTTAGATAAAAACTTAATTGAGCTCACCAATGATGACGGCTGGAAAGCAATACTTTTAAGTAATCATAATGGCTTAATTAAAGATAATGCAGAAAAATATCCTGAAACGATAAGGATAATTAATCAGCTACCAAATGTTGTCTCTGCCGCATTTTCAATACTAAAACCATATAAAAATTTATCACTACACAGAGGTCCATACAGAGGACTTTTATTTGTGCATTTAGGCATTGTTATTCCTAATCCAAATACAGAAATTATATTTATAGTAAATAAACAAAACCGAAACTGGAAAGAAGGCGAAGCTTTTGGATTTGAAGATAGTTTTTTACATGAAGTCATAAACAAATCAGACAAATACAGAACCATATTATTACTGGAAGTGATAAGAACTGATATTCCTTTCCTTTTATTACCATTGCATCGTTGGATTATCCGTCAACTCAAACAATAAAGAGGCAAAACATGAGATTTATTCTCAATTTTTAACTATTTTTTCTTTATATTTATCATCTACACGTGAACCTAAGAAGATTGTGAAGACACAGTATAAATATTTAAATCATGCAGGATTATTGATAAAAAGAGTAAAGAATAATTTACTTAACAAATCTAAATCCCATTTACCTGTTTCCTTAACAACTGAATTAATTGAAGAATATAACCAAAACAGATATTATGGGTCACAAAAATATGTTTGTCTTGCGCCATTTAACAGTCTATTTTTAAGCATTGACGGCAATGTTTATGCATGCAACTTAAATAGGAAATTTGTTTTAGGTAATATAAAAGAAATGTCACTATCAGAAATATGGAATGGACAGAAAACAAAAAAACTACAGGAATATATTTCTGTTTCTGATCTAAATCATGGTTGTGAAAAATGTTTAGTTAATATAAAAAATAAAAATTTTGATGCTTCTACCAGTTCTCATTATGATTATGTTGGTTATCAACCAAAAAATAAGTTTCCATTACGCATTGACTTTGAGATCTCTAATATCTGCAATTTAGGATGTGTCATGTGCTGTTCTACATTTTCATCTACTATTCAAAAAGAAATAAAAGGTGAAAAATTAACGAAGACACATTATAGTAAAAATATTTTAGATGATTTAAAACTATTTATACCACATCTAAAATTTATGAATTTTTCAGGTGGTGAACCGTTTATGAATAGCCTGTATTTTGACATATGGGAAATGACGGCACATTTAAATAAAAACTGCCAGGTTCATATTCAAACAAACGGAACGATTATGAATGAAAAAGTAGAAACTATTCTAAATAAACATCGTTTCAATATTGGAATTTCTATTGATTCTCTTCAAAAAGAAACTTATAGTAAAATCAGGTTATTTTCTGATTTTGATAATCGACAAGTCATTTTAAAACAGTTAACTGCTTATTGTCATAAAAATAAAACGACGCTAACCTATAGTTTTTGTTTATTAAAACAAAATGCTTTTGAAATACCTGACTTTGTATTATTTGCAAATCAAAATAATGCGATATTATATTTAAGCCCAGTATTTGAACCTTACGAAGAAGCTATTTGGTGTTTATCAGTTCCTGAATTAGAATCTTTAAAGAAGCATTGTAAGGCATATAATTTTGTCAGCGATAATGATATTCATACAAAGAATATTATTCATTTTAAACAGTTTATCCTGCAAATCGACTCCTGGATTTTAAAACAACAGTTAAAAATTAAATTCTTTCAAGACAATAAATTAAGTTCTACAGAAATCATTCAACTAATTCAAGATAAATTGCAAAATTATTTTGATAATTATACTAAGATTAACGGTGAGCCCTGTAAAGATGCAGACCAATGTATAAATCATATAAATAAAATGGAAACCGATGAAGATACACAGAAGATGGAAGTATTGAAAAATCTTATTTATGAAAACGAAGAACGTGTATATAATCAAGTAAAATATTATTGGCTATAGGCCATATGAATGGAATTATAAATTATCAGAAATTAAAATGACAAAAAAGGTGCTCAATATTGCAGAATTGTATACAATGAACTAATTTTAATAAAAAATTTATGAGACGAGTTTTTAAGGATAATGAATTACAAAAACAGTTTGACGAAAAGGGTTATGCAAAAATTCAACTTTTCAGTAAGGATGAAATTGCCGAATTTAAGCAACTACATGAAAGTCTGCACCCAGACAATCGATTTAATACACAAGAGAAGAATGTGAAATATCATTTTTCATTTTTAGACACTAATATTGAATATAAAGAAAATGTTTTTAAGAAACTATCTGAAAAATTTCAACCTAAAATGGATGTAATTTTAGATAATTATGAGCCTTTGGTCATCAATTTTGTACAGAAAGAGCCAGGTTTAGGAGAAGTGCCTGTGCATCAGAACTGGAATTTTGTAGATGAAACAAAATACACTTCTGTTTCTATCTGGTGTCCTTTAGTAGATGTTGCTGAAATAAATGGAACACTGGAAGTTATTGAAGGAACGCACAATACATTTCGTCATATTCTAAGAAGTCCTTCTATTCCATGGTTTTTTACTGGATACGAGAAACATTTGATAAATAAGTATTGCAAACCAATTGAAGTAAATGCTGGTGAGGTGTTAATATTTGATGATAGTCTTATTCATTATTCAAAACCAAACAGAGGCACTTACGACAGGTTGGTAATACAGGTAATTGCAAAACCAAAAGAGGTTGCTGCAAAACATTATTATATGAATAAAAAACTCTTTAGCTATGAAACGGAAGAGATGGATGTTGACAAAAATTTCTTTTTAAATTTCCAATATCACTTAACCGACAAGCCAGAAGGTGCTTTACAAATTCAAAAAATTAACTATAAAAAACCAAAAATAACAAAAGCTGATTTTGATAGTATTATGCAGAAACTTGAAAATGCATAGATAATCATTACAAATAATTGCCTTTTCTTATTAAAATAAAGTTGTAATGAAATTTTTATCTTTTCTGAAAAAAAAAGAAGCACCTGTTATTGTGTCCAATTCTTTAGGTGAATTGGTACAAAATATTGAAATATACGGCTATACAATTATTAATTTATTAGACGAGCAAACAGATAAAATGTTTGCAAATGAAAGCAGTAAGATATATGAGAAAACTAAACTCGCAAATGATTTTGATGGTTTTTTATCCGTTGGCAGAATAAATGATGCCGAATTAAGAAACGAATCTAAAGCAATAAACAATGCATATTTATCAATACCTGTAAATGTTTTTTTTGAAAACAAATATGATATTATCACAGGTATGCACCTTTTTAAGAAACATGGTAAAAAAGGTATTTTAAATCCACATCAGGATAGCTCCCTTACAGATGAAGTTAAATACCATTCGTATTTTTTATGGTATCCAATTAATGGTGCTGGTCACGATGATGGTACAATAGAAATAATTCCATACAGTCATAAATTACAGATTCCACAACGATCTTTAAACATACATTGGACATTATCAGAATATGAGAATAAATTATGGGAACTGATGCAAAAAATTTCTGTAAAGCAAGGACAGGCAGTAGTTATAAACAGCAAGACCATACATGGGTCAGGAATTAATAAAAAGAAAACGGTAAGAGTGGCTAGCAATATATTTCTAAAACCGAAAGAAGCACCATTCCTGCATTATTTTGCAAATCTACCTAATGACGAACAAATTGAAATATTTGAAGTGGATGAACAATTTTACAGTAATAAGAATATACTTGAAAAACCAATTGGGTATAAACTTTATAGAATAGAGAAAAATCAGAATCAAATTTTTAAAAACTTCCGTGAGGTTAAAGAAATACTCAAGTTATCATCTATAAATTAAATCTCAGATGGCACAAAAAATATTTAAAGAGGATTTACTTAATACTACTTTTGCACAAAACGGATATATTAAACTAAAACTAATCGACGAGAAAGAAGCCGATGAAATAGTTGATGCAATTAAAAAATATTATACTAAAAATATAAACCTACCAGAAACGCTAAGCGTATCACTTTGGTCTAACAATCTGGAATTAAAACTATTTGCTGATAAATTGATAAAACAACATTTAGCAGAAAAATTAAACTCTTATTTAATTAAATATGAACCAATTTGGGGTGATATTTTAATTAAAAAACCACATCTTACAAAATCATTTGGGTTACATCAAGACTGGACATTTACTGATGAAGATATTTTTACATCAATAAACGTTTGGTGTCCACTTCAGGATGTAAATTACTGGAATGGCTGTCTGCAGCTGATTCCAAAATCACATTTAATTCTGGATAAAATTCGAGGATTAAATATTATTCCAAGTTATAATGATATAAACAATGAAATTAAAAATAAGTATGCAGTAAATATCGAAGCAAAAAAAGGCGAAGCCATTCTATTTTCACATGCTTTACTGCATGCATCATCACCTAATCGAACATTAAGAGATCGAATTTCAATCGGGTTAAATCTGAA
>JANNVS010000068.1:0-3168 GCA_031414515.1 Sphingobacteriales bacterium
ACAGATTCCTCGCTTTACTCGGAATAGTTCGACAGACCTTTCACTTCGTTCAAGGTAGTTCGATAAGCCATTTTGCAAGCAAAATGGAATCTCACTACATCATTCCACCCATTCCACCAGGCATACCGCCACCCATTGCTGGTGCTTCTTTGCTTGGTTTTTCTACAATAGCACATTCTGTAGTCAAAATCATACTTGCTATTGATGCTGCATTTTCTAACGCAACGCGTGTTACTTTAGTAGGATCGATAACACCAGCCTTGTATAAGTTTTCGTACACTTCTGTTTTTGCATTATAACCAAAATCTTTTTTGCCGTTTTTAATATTGAATACTACAATTGAGCCTTCAACACCTGCATTTGCTGCAATTTGGCGACAAGGTGATTCCAAAGCCATTTTCACAATTTCAATACCAGTTTGTTCATCTTCATTTGCGCCTTTTAATTTATCTAAAACACCTTGCGTTCTGATTAGTGCCACGCCACCGCCAGGAACTATACCTTCTTCTACCGCTGCACGAGTAGCGTGCAAAGCATCATCTACCCTATCTTTTTTCTCTTTCATTTCCACTTCTGAAGGAGCTCCAACATATAAAATGGCAACACCACCGCTTAATTTTGCTAAACGCTCTTGTAATTTCTCTTTATCATAATCAGATGTAGTGGATTCCATTTGAGCCTTAATTTGATTTGCTCTAGCAGTAATATCTACTTTTTTACCAGCACCATTGATTATAGTTGTATTGTCTTTGTCAATAACTATTTTTTCAGCTGTTCCTAATTGATCCATCTGAGTATCTTCTAATTTATAACCCAATTCATCAGATATAACCTGGCCTGCAGTTAGAATAGCTATATCCTGTAACATTGCTTTCCTTCTATCACCAAATCCAGGTGCTTTTACAGCAGCAATTTTTAAAGAACCACGTAAACGATTTACTACTAATGTTGCTAATGCTTCACTTTCTACATCTTCTGCAATAATTAACAAACCTCTGCCTGTTTGAACTACTTTCTCCAAAATTGGTAGTAAGTCTTTCATAGAAGAAACCTTTTTATCGTAAATTAATATGAAAGGTTTTTCCATTTCACATTCCATCGTTTCTGCATTTGTTACAAAATAGGGTGAAATATATCCTCTATCGAATTGCATTCCTTCTACTACATCTACATAAGTATCAGTACCTTTTGCTTCTTCTACTGTAATAACACCTTCTGTACCTACTTTTTCCATAGATTGAGATATTAAAGCTCCAATCTCTTCGTCATTATTTGCTGAAATCGTTCCTACCTGTTTTATTTTGCTAAAATCTTTTCCTACTTTTTCAGAAATATTTTTTAATTCAGCAACTACAGCATGTACCGCTTTGTCTATACCACGTTTCAAATCCATAGGATTTGCACCTGCAGTAATTGATTTTAAACCAGGTCCTATAATTGCTTGTGCTAAAACCGTTGCTGTTGTAGTTCCGTCGCCAGCAATATCGTTTGTTTTAGAAGCTACATCTTTTACTAATTGTGCGCCCATATTTTCAAATGGATCTTCCAGTTCAATTTCTTTAGCTACTGTAACACCATCTTTTGTAATGGCTGGTGCACCAAATTTTTTCTCAATAATTACATTTCTTCCTTTTGGACCTAATGTAACTTTTACTGCGTTTGCTAATGCATCAACGCCTGCTTTTAATTTATCTCTCGATTCTGTGCTGTAACTTATTTGTTTCGCGCTCATTTTTATAAATGTTTAATGTTAAATGATTAATGTTTAATTTCCTGTTCCGTCATTGCGAGGCACGAAGCAATCTGGTCAAATATTTAGACTGGTTAACTTCCTTCGCAATGATGGCAATTGATTATACAATTGCCAAAATGTCAGATTCTCTCATAATTAAGTAATCTGTTCCGTCAATATTGATTTCTGTTCCGCTGTATTTTCCATAAAGAACAGTATCGCCTGCTTTTATTGATAATGGAACTAAGTTGCCTGTAAGGTCTGCGTACTTTCCTGGACCAACAGCAACAACTTCACCTTTTTGTGGTTTTTCTTTTGCAGAATCTGGAATGATAATGCCTGATTTTGTTTTTGTTTCTGCTTCTGCAGCTTTTATTACCACTCTGTCTGCTAGTGGTTGAATGTTTACTTTACTCTTTGCCATAATTATTTTTGATTTTATTGATTAATGATTGACGCGCAAAAGTAGTCTAAATTCATGCCATTCCATAAAAAACGTCAAAATGTCAAACTGAGTAAAAATTTTATAGGATATTTAGCTAATTTGTCAATTAAATTTAATCGAATGCATCTCTTCAAAATAGCAATATCATTTTTTACCTTTTGTCTTATGACAATTTCTTGTATAAATTCTGAGAATAAGGCTTTGATAATAGGCAATTGGATAGGTGCGGAATGGCTGGTTGGCGGAAATTCATCTGATTATGATGCCAAATTAGTTCATTTTAGTTTTACCAAAGCAGGCGGTTACACATCTGAATTTGGCAATGATAAAGAAAATGGCATTTATATTTTGAGAGATAATAAATTATATACAACACCAGAAGGTCAGTTAGAAATTATGGTTGAGATTGCGAAACTAACAAAAGATAGCTTGGTATTTAATATGAACCGAAGCGGACAAAGTGAGACATTGACATTGATAAGAATTGAATAAACTCTTCCTGAGATTTCTATTAGTAATTCAATAAAAGTTTATTCTAATTATTCCACCAAAATTTTACCAACGGCAATTTCCTGAGTTTTTTCATTTGTGAGTCTTACTATATACAAACCTTTGGTTAATCCAATGGATTGTGTAGACAAAGGTTTTCCTGTAAATGTTTCTTTATATACTTCTTTTCCAGCAATATCTGTAATAGAAATTATTTGTCCTATGTATTGTTGTATTCCATTAAAATACAATTCATTTATTGTAGGATTTGGAAAAATTTCTAGTTTCTTATTAGTATTATTTTTTATTGCTGTTGGCGTGGTTGGACAACCTAACTGATACACAAAAAAGTTTCTCATATACCAAACCGTACTATCAAAATATGGCTGAACGACAGTTCCAAATAAATCGGTAGAATAAGAAGTGTGACCCCAATCCGGAATGATATAAAACGGATTGTATATTCCTAAATTTTGAGCGTAAGGATGGAAGCAATATTTTG
>JANNVS010000069.1:0-3312 GCA_031414515.1 Sphingobacteriales bacterium
TGCGAAAGATTGTGCTGTTTTTTCAAAAAAAGGTAATTCTGCCACACATGGTTTGCACCAGGTTGCCCAAAAATTTACAATATATAAAGTATCATTTTTTTGTTGTACACGATTTTCATATTGTACAAAATTAAAAATTGGTGTGGCTGTTTGTGCAATTGCAAAAAAAGAAAAAAGTATAATATTTATCGTTAGAATAAATTTCATCAATCAAAGTAACAAATAAAATAGTTAGATGTTTCGATATGAACGTTAATTTGCGTGAACAGAAACTAATAAGGTTTTTTTTATTAATGGATAGAACCAATCGCGTACTTTTTCAATAGCAATAATATTTCCTTCAAAATGAGTATAATTTCCTAAGTTAATCAATTCCACATTTCCACCTTTTGTTTGAATTCAGCTGCTTACTTCACACTATTTTCACTAATATAATATTTGAACATAAAAAAAGTAGATAAGCTACACAATAAATGCCAAACACCATGCCACTGAAACCAAGAATTTGGATGGCAATAACAATGGCCGTCCCAACCGAAATGCCAAACATAAAATGCAAGTAAAAAGGTTAAAGAACAATAAACTGCATATTTAAACTGAATGTTTATTCTTCTATTTCTGAAATTTAAAAATTCATACAACATTCCAAGAACACAAAATAAACCAAACACGGCACTGCCTAAATAAAAATCAATTCCTAATTCGTATGTAATTTGACCTGCAATATTGCAAATCACAAGACACATTAGATATGTAATAATAAAAATGGTAGAAGATAATTTATAATAACGAACAACTGAATAGGTGAACATAAATGCAGCAAATAAATACATACTGTTCATATCAAACAAACCACCTAAACTGGTTTCTGTTGCATGCATTGCCATAGAACATGGACCCAGCAAAACAACAATAATGCAATAGAATTTAGGAATGATTGTATTGGTATAGAAAGAGTTATTTTTTTCAACTTTTGTATTGCTTAAAATCCACGCACAATATAATCCAGAAATTACAAAACCAATATTAGAAAATGAATTTGATGGTTGTTTAATAATTCCTTCTCTTGCTGCTTCACAAAAATTACTACCATTACCATTTATAATTCCAAACCATCCAGAAATTAAAGCAATATAAAATAATACAATTACAACGATTGTTGCAATTAATGTGATACGAAATGTGTATTTATTCATTTTATAAAAATAGAAACTAATTTGAATATATTATTATAAAAACGGCAACTTCACCACTTTTGCTTTCAGTAATTTTCCTCTAATATCAATATAGATTTCAGAATCAACAGTACTATATACAACATCAACATAACCCAAACCAACACCAAAACCAAGCGTTGGCGATTGCGTGCCAGATGTTACATGACCAATTTCATTTCCTTGCGCATCTTTTATAATATAATGTCCACGCGGAATACCTCTGTCAATCATAGTAAAACCAACTAATTTATTTTTTAAGCCATCTGCTTTTTGTTTTTGTAAAATTTCTTTTGCAATAAAATCTTTATTGAATTTAGTGACCCAACCTAAGCCTGCTTCTAACGGCGAAGTGGTATCGTCGATGTCATTTCCGTACAAACAAAAACCTTTTTCTAAACGCAAGGTATCGCGCGCACCGAGACCAATAGGTTGCAAACCCAATTGCTTTCCTGTTTCTAAAATTTTTGTCCAAATTTCTATTGCGTGTGCTTTATTAAAATACAATTCAAAACCACCAGCACCAGTATAACCAGTTGCAGAAATAATTACATTTTCTACACCAGCAAAAGTTCCTCTTTTAAAACGATAATATGGAATCGAAGATAAATCTACATCGGTTAACGACTGTAAAGCTTCAGCAGCTTTTGGTCCTTGAATTGCCAGCAAAGCCGTGTTGTCTGAAATGTTATGCATTTCTACATTGTCGGTATTGTGTTTGTTAAACCAGGCCCAATCTTTGTCAATGTTTCCTGCGTTTACAACGCACATATAATTTCCATCTTCTAAAGAATATACCAGCAAATCATCTACAATACCACCAGTTTCATTTGGCAAATAACCATACATTGCTTGTCCTTGCTCTAATTTAGAAACATCATTCGATACTATTTTTTGTAACAACGCCAATGCATTATCATCTTTTAAAATAAACTCACCCATATGCGATACATCAAACATACCAACGGCATTGCGTACGCAATGATGTTCATCTAAATCAGACGAATAGCGCACAGGCATATAAAAACCTGCGAAGTCAACCATTTTTGCACCGAGTGCAATATGTGTATCGGTAAGTGGAGTTGTTTTCATATAAATTAAAATGAGTGTTCAAAAGTAGGAATTTATTAATAAGATTTTTTAATTTATTAATAAGATTCATTTTAATAACCATTGGAACTTTTAACAATAAAGGATAGGCGAGAATTTTGCAATTAAGGATATTTTAATAAATAGCATAAAGCGTAATTTATCTGCGTACAATTTTCAAAGCATATTTTCCTGGACCTGAAATAAATAAACCTAAGAAAATAATACCGCATTCTAATGCATGGTTATAACCATTAAAACCATCGCCTTTTACATAGTGCATTAGACCGGCAATAAACATCGTAAAGATGAGCATTGCTAATGCTGGTCGAAATAAGAAACCTAGTATTAGACAGATGCCACCAGCAAATTCAGCAAATGCTGCCATGAAACCCCAAAGCATGGGTGCAAAATTAATTCCGATGTTGCTCATAGCAGCACCAATTCCATTCCACATTTCCGTACTTCCTGTAATTTTTGGCCAGCCAAATATCAGAAATAAGATTCCCATGCCTACGCGAATGATTAGCAAACCGTAATCTGTGCTGTATTTGTTGAACATAATTAAATTTTAGTATAAAACTAATAATTTTATTAGAAAAAATCACCTGACATTATCAACCAAAAACCTTTTCATCAATCTCTTTAAATATAATTTCAGTTTGGTTCATGGTTTTGATGTTGTCATACACTAAAATTAAACTGTTGCCGTTTTGTTTTAAGTTGCATTTCTTTTTAGAGTTTTGAATGTGTTCCATCACTTTTGGAAAATATGGACTTTCATAATACGGTGATTTTGGATTATCTAAAAAGTAACAACGCAGTTTTCCACTTTTTAAAATGATGCGTTCAAAGCCGATTTTTTTTGCAATCCAGCGAATGCGTAAACCATCAAACAACTCATTTATTTGTTTTGGTAATTTTCCAAATCTATCTTCTATTTTCTTGGCAAATTTTTGCAGCGTTTCTTCATTATTTATTTCATCCAACTCAGTATATAAACGCAAAC
>JANNVS010000070.1:0-3944 GCA_031414515.1 Sphingobacteriales bacterium
GTTACCAAATATTCTTTTTCATGCTTGTTTCCGGCACGCAATATTCTGTTGACCATGTCGCCATTATTGGTCATAAATATTAAACCTTGCGATTCTTTATCCAAACGACCAATAGGAAAAATTCGAACACCATAGTTTACATAATCAACGATATTATCTCGGATATTTCTTTCGGTAGTTGAGGTAATGCCAACCGGTTTATTTATCGCAATAAATATAATATCTTCTTTTTCACGTGGTTCCAGTTCATGTCCGTTTACATGCACTCTATCACCAACAAAAACCTGATCACCTTTTTTCGATTTCTTTTTATTAACAAAGACAACACCTCTTTCTATAAATTTATCTGCTTCTCTTCTGGAACAAAGTCCACTTTCACTGATAAATTTATTCAACCACATTCCGTCACTTTTTATCATTATGCTTTTTTGTTTGCTATAATTAAAAATCGTTCTATTTGTCTGCGATGACGAAGAATATGAACGATAGCATGCTCCAACAATTGGTCCATATCAAAATCCTGACCCCAATTGCTATGAATAATATTCTTCCGTATTTTATTGTAAGAAATTTTCCATTTGTTGCTTAATGTTTCTTCTGAATATTTTAATACATCATCCAATTTGGCAATGGCAAATTTAGGTGTATCTACTTTATAAGTATCTTTTCGTTCAATAAAATCTTCAGCAAATTGTTTTCGAATATAATTGGCATATCCATAACCTGCACGTACCACATGATTCATAATGGTTTGTATAGACTTACAGTCTTTATCTTTTGTTTTTGTATCTATTATTAGCACATAGGTTTTTATGTCAATAGTTTTAAGTAAATCTATCAATTCTAACGTTGCACGTTCATATTCATCCATCAATGCACCGATAGCACCAACTCTGTATTTTTTTACCATGATTATAATATTAGAAATTGACTATAATTTATTTACTATTCTTTAACCCGAAATAAATCGTCTAATTTTATTTTTTAATGACTTGTCATTTATAGTATAGCAGTAGAAGGACTTATAATAGACGATATTTCACTAACAGAATTAGCAGGAAAACCTCCTAATCTGGCATGTTCGCGAACCATTTCTTCATTAGGTGCATTGTAGACACAAGTAATTTTATCTGCGGTTACATAACTGTGTTCCCATTCAATTTCAGAACCCAAATTTTTTAATACACCACAAGATGTTTGTGAGATACTTCTCAATTCCTCACGAGTCAGTTTTCCAGCTCCTGGAATTTCTCTTTCTATAATATACTTTGGCATAATCCTATTTTTATTTAAAATAATAATTTAAAGTTACATTATTTTCTCATACATTACACACTCACGAAGCCGGTCATCATTTTTGAATAAAGGAAAATCAAAGGTGCGCAATCTTTTCAAACCAAGTTTTTTCATAACATTTTCCGATGGAGTATTAATAATAGGAGTAAAGGATACTATCTTTTCAATCTTCAATTCATTAAAGGCGTATTCCAGTACTCTTTTAGCACCTTCTGTAGCAAAGCCCTGATACCATACACTTCTTTTTAATCTCCAGCCAATGTCTATGCATGGTGTGAAATCAGATTCAAAAGTATGTTCGTGGATGCCAATAAAACCAATCAGTTCGTTGGTGTCGAGTTGGTCGACAGCAAAATAACAGAAGCCTTTTTCACCAAACTCATTTTGCATCTGAGCTATAAATTTTTCGCTCTGTTCTCTCGTTTGTATACTCGGAAAGAATTCCATCACTTCTGAATCTGCATTAAGTGCAGACAGGATTTCAATATCTTCAGTTAACCAGTTTCTAAACCCGAGCCGTTCAGATATAAAAAGGTATTTTTTCTCAATTGCCATGATTAAAGAATTGGTTGTAAAGTTACAAAGTTTAATTTCATTGTAGTCTAGCGCAATATTTTTGACTTGCTATTTTTTGTATCCAATCAAAAAGATAGACTAGAATAAGAAAAATATATCCGATTAAATAAAATTAAATTGCAAAACTCGTTATATTTATATTTAGTTTTACTAAAAATTTAATATCATGAATAAATTCATTTTCATTTTGGCATTAGCGTTTACCATGGACACATTTGCCCAACTCACTTTAAATGGAATCACACTGCCTGCAAAAGTTAAAGGAACAAACAGTGACCTAACATTGAATGGTGGTGGCATCCGAAAAAAAGCATTCTTTAAAGTATATGTAATAGGATTGTATCTCGGACAAAAATCTAAAGATGCTACTGCTATTATAAAAAACAACGAAGAAGCAATAGTACAACTGCAAATTACGTCATCAGTGGTGAGTAGCAGCAACATGTCTGAAGCCATAGAAGAAGGATTTAGTAAATCTATGAAAGGAAATACAGCGTCATTAAGGTCTAAAATAGATGCATTTATTGGTAACTTCAAGAAAGAACCAATAAAAGAAGGCGATATATTTACATTGAATTATGTACCTGGTGTTGGGCTTAAAACCACGAAAAACAATAAACTACTTTCTACCATTGAAGGAGAAGATTTTAAAAAAGCACTGCTTGGTATTTGGCTTGGTGTAGATCCAATAGATGCAGGTGTTAAAACAGGAATTTTAGGAAATTAGAATTTTCCTAAATTTGTTTTTGATTTTATAAATGTGTATAAAATACAATTACGAAATCAATCCTGTTTCGTAACTTTATATAAAGCATTAAGTTCTTCTTTAATTTGTTTTATGAAACAATTATTAGTAATAATATCATTAATAGCGTTCTTTCATAAGAACAGTTTTTCTCAAACTATTTCTTCTCAAAAAGGACTTACTACCATAGTTTTTGATACAAGAGATGCCATATTTTCTGTCATCCTTCCAGATGATTTACAAAACGGAGATAATATTTCAGGAACTTTTAGTTTTATTACTGCTGGAATTACTGAAGCACAAATAGAGAAATCATTGATGGAAGTTCGTAAATACAAATTTAATTTTTCAAATCCTGAAACGCAAACCAGCGTATTACAAAAGCTGAATAATATTAATCCGTTCCAGCAAATAAATTTGCTGCCTTTAAAAATTACGTCTTCCTTGATATTTAATTTAACAGAATCTACAGGTAAAATTTATTCAAAGGAAATCAAGCCAGACAACGATCCCTATTTTACCGTTTCCGATTGCATATCACCTGTACATTTCTTATTAGGAAAACCATATAGGATTACAGGCACATTTGATGGAAATGCTGCAAATACAAGAGTGAGTATAGGCAATACTTATTTCCCAGTTCTTGCAGAGTCGCCACGTCAATGTATCGTGCAAATTCCTGAGAAGATGCCAGCAATGGAGAAAATGGAAATTAAAGTAGTAGAAGACTTTAAACCTAAATGCATCCAATCCGTCATTCAGGTTAAAATGTCTGTAGGCTCTGATAAGATTACTATAAAAAAAGGAGAAACCATTACTGTGTTCCTTACTATTAAAGGTTTAGAAGGAATGGATAAACTCTCTTTTCTTACTGTGGAAAATAAAACACCTACTGTTATTAGTTTGAAAGACGGCAACAAACAGAATTTTGAAATTACTTCCGATATGTTTAAAGAAGGAAAAGATTTAAAAATGAATTTTGATGTTAAAGGAATTACATCTGGAGATTTTTCTCTTGATTTTAACCTCGATATTCCAGAAGATTTTCCCGAGGGAATTGAAAGACAATAACCTTTGATATCACAAGCTCAGCATCGCAACAACTCATTTCCTCGCCTTTGGTGGTTTCCAAACCTCGCCTTTGTTGGTTTGCAACCAACAAACTGCCAACCGAAAAAACAGTAGCAACAAAAACAAAATTGATTAATTTAGTTGCATGTGTGAAGAATATTTTCCTCGCCTTTGTTGGTTTGCAACCAACAAACTGCCAACCGAATAAATTGCCCTCGCCTTTGTTGGTTTGCAACGGTAACTATATACGTGTGCG